>JAFDHG010000014.1 GCA_019308925.1 Deltaproteobacteria bacterium | reverse complement strand
AAAGAAGTTCAGTATCCGAAAGACTCTCTGGCCCAAGTTCTCTGAGTTTTCCCCCAGGATGTCGCCACTTTTGAGATGATGAATCCATTTTTTAACCTCATAGTTTAATTTTCCCCTGTTCTCCTACCCATTTGTATCTTCTTATCGTCTTGTCGCAGTCCAAATTCTAAAAGACATATACAGTATACTTTAAAGTATAATATTTCAAAGTATACGCTTTAATCATCAAAGGGGAAGAGGAATATATCATCCCTTTTCCGTGATAGGTCCTCCAGTTCATTGCTAAATCCCGACTTGGAAAAGAAACCAAGATATCTTCGTGTTACTCCAGAAAACTTATCTGCTTTTCTTTTTAGTTCGTCTAATACACTCACACCTATCTTTTTCGCCGTCCACTTGCATTCACAAAACATAAAAGAACCCTCACCATCTAAAGCAACAATGTCGACTTCATCTTTCCCATTCCACCATCGTCCAATATTTTTTGCCTTGAATGGAAGTTTATTATCTCTGTTTAACCGCTTAAGTTTCTGAATACATATGTCTTCAAATATAAACCCAACAAAACTATCAAAACCGAACTTTATTTTTTCTTCCCACACATAATCAATATCACCTTCTTCAAGATAGCTCATATTTGGGAAAAGATATCTAAACCAGAATCTAAAAAAGGGATCATCAAGTATGTAAATGCCTTTTCTGGATTTATGTGGTTTCTCTTCAGTCACGGGTACTTCCCTTCTTACAATATGCAATTCACGAAGCACTGTGATGTATTTATTAACCTTGTGCCTGTCATCAATCCCTGTTTCCTGAACTATTTCATTTAATCTTGTTTTTCCGAAGGCGATTGCTTTTAGTATTGAAAAGTATATGGAAGGTTCTCGCAACTCCTCTACAAGCAAGAAGCGAGGTTCACTATAAAGAAAGGCATTCTTACTCAGGATCTCCTCCTTTACATTTTGTTCTATGGTCTTTTTTTCATCAAATCGTTGGAGATAAGCGGGGGTGCCACCAAGTATGGCATAAGTGTAAACCCTTTCCTCCTTTGAATAATTAGGGAAAAAACCACGAAGATCTTCAAGATGCAGGGATTGCAAAACAATCTGTCCAATTCGCCTCCCAAATAAAGGACTTTTGTGTCCCAGAACCTCTTTTTCCATAAAACTCATATAAGAACCACACAACACAAGGAAAATGTTACTTTTTTTGACGTTTTCATCCCATATTTTTTGCAATACTGAGGGAAGAGCATCATTGCTGACACAAAGGTAAGGGAATTCATCAATTATAATAAGAGGAATCCTATCTGTTAGACGATCAAAAATATATCTGAATAAAGCCTCCCATGAAGTAAAAGGTTGGGTTTCTAGAAATGATTCCCCAGTTATTTGATATATCCTTTCAGTAAATTGTCTTAACTGCTCCTGTTGGGAAGAAAGATCAGAGGAGAAAAAGAGGTGCTTTTTGTCCTTAGAAAACTGTTTAAGAAGTTCAGTTTTTCCAATCCTCCGTCGCCCGTAGATAATTAGAAGACGGGCACCTCTGTTCTTATATAAGTTTTCCAGATAGTTAAGCTCTCCAGTCCTATTAACAAACATAGTAACCTCAAATTTGTATACTTTGAAGTATTATACTCTTAAGTATACTATTGACATGAAAGAAGTCAAGTTATTTGGCGAAAGGATTTTTCTATTTTAGAAGGTGGAAAGACAATGCCCCTTGCCGGTCCTTCTTCTAAGGCAACTTTGATAATAGTAGCCGTTCCCCCGAACATCGACTTTTATGACTTCACCTATCTTTTCTCCAACTCTGACTTTGCATCCGATTTCAAAATCATTCGGATAGGGCATCTCATCACCTAGCCCTTATCTAAAGTTTTTTAAGGCCGGTTTGTCATTCCCTTAAATGAACCGAATTTTGCGAGAATTTCTTCAGCAATCTTTTCCGCAGGTTTGCCCTTGATACCCGAAGAGATCAGGATGGCAAGAAGATCGGCATCCGAAAGGTTTTCTGGCCCAAGTTCTCTGAGGTTGCCCCCAGGATGTTTCCACTTTTGAGATGATGATTTATCCATCTTCCCCCCCAACCTTTTGCTCAGTATGCGGATGTTTTTCAGTTATTTTTTGAGCTCCTTTTTCAGCTTCTTCCATCTTTTCCGCCATTCTTTTCCTTCTTTACCTGTGCCAAAGGTCTTTATTAGCCTTTCCATCTCTCCAATATCTATTTTTTCCCCTTGGACCTCCATACCTTTGTTTCCCTATGTTCTAATGGCAAGACCCAGGTTTCTCTGACAAACCTTTGAACATCTTCTGGTAAGATATTAAATGATTCATCTACAGCCCTGAGAATTTTTTCTGCCTCATCCGGGGTCAAGGCAACTGTGATATCAATACCCTGTGTAAACCTTGGTCTGCCATAAATGGCCACTGCCTGGCCGCCTATTACCATAAATGGGATTCCTTCCCTGTTAAGGCTTGTAGCAATGTCTTTCAGGGTTTTAATAATCATTTGGGATCCATTTTCCTTAAACTTTCACGCACTTTCAGGGCTGTTTTATAAAGATCCTCTAAGATCTTAATCTTTTCTGTTGGAGTAAGTTTCTTGAGATTTTTTATAGTATATTTTCTTTCCCACTCTTCGAATTTGTTCCAATCTGCCCTTATTCCTTTTGTTCTCATGCCGCAAATAACCTCTCTTTCTTCTTAGGGGTTCACTCTCAACAACATCAATTCCACGATCTGTCTCCTCACGGCGAATGAGGTCTTCTGCCCAGCCGCAACGATGTAAAGCGGGGTCAATAAGTTTTACCCTGGTGTCAGCCTCTGTCAACGACACTGCACCCTCTCCTCCCCACAACTTTTTGTTCAGTATATGGTAAATTATTGTAGAAGGCAAGGGACTCCTCAGGCCAGTTCCTCTTGGGAGAAAGGCTTGGTTGATCCCCCTTTTCCCCTTGTTGACATCAAGGGGGTGCTTTTGATATATTGCGAAAAATGTTTCCCCCTTTTTATTAGGAGAGGGCTTATGGGAGAACTGGCAGATATAGAGGAGGGTTTGACCTTTGACGATATCCTCTTGGTCCCCGCGGAATCACAAGTTCTTCCTCAAGAGGTAGACGTCAGCACCAGGCTCACCAATTCTATCAGTCTTAATGTCCCCCTGTTGAGTGCGGCCATGGATACGGTCACCGAGTCCAGGACGGCCATCAGCATGGCCCAGGAGGGGGGTGTAGGTGTTATTCATCGCAACCTCGCCATCTCGGCCCAGGTGGCTGAGGTGGACAAGGTGAAAAAGTCCGAGAGTGGCATGATCGTCGACCCCATCACCATGGAACCTGAACATAAGATATACGAGGCCCTGGAGGTGATGAGAAGGTATAGGATCTCAGGGGTCCCTGTTACCAAAAACGGCAAGTTGATGGGGATCCTGACCAATCGTGACCTGAGGTTTGAGAAAAGGCTGGATGCAGAGATCTCCACGGTGATGACGAAAGAGAACTTGGTGACCGTCCCCGAAAGGATCACCTTAGAGGAGTCAAAGGAGATCCTTCACAAGCACCGGATAGAGAAGTTGCTGGTGGTGGATGAGGAGAACAATCTAAAGGGGCTGATTACCATCAAGGACATCGAGAAGATGGAGAGCCATCCCTATGCCTGTAAGGATTATCTGGGCCGCCTCAGGGTAGGTGCCGCCGTAGGGGTGGGGAAGGACTTAGAGGAGAGGGCTCAGGTCCTGATCGAGGCAGGGGTAGATGTAGTTGTGGTCGATTCCGCTCACGGGCACTCCCGGGGGGTGATCGAGGCGGTGAAATGGATTCGCAGGGAGTTCCCGGCCTGTCAGATCGTCGCCGGTAATGTGGCAACCGAAGAAGGGGCGGCTGCCCTGATCGAAGCGGGGGCCGATGCCATCAAGGTAGGGGTGGGTCCCGGATCCATATGTACCACCCGGGTGATAGCAGGGATTGGGGTGCCGCAGATAACGGCGATCATGAAGGCCGCCAAGGTAGCCCGAAGGCACAAAATCCCTCTTATCGCTGATGGGGGAGTGAAATACTCCGGTGATGTAGCCAAGGCAATAGCTGCCGGGGCGGACACGGTGATGATCGGTAACCTCTTCGCTGGTACAGATGAGAGTCCTGGAGAGATGGTCCTCTATCAAGGGCGCAGTTACAAGGTCTACCGTGGAATGGGTTCCCTTGAGGCCATGCGAGAGGGGAGTAAAGACAGATACTTCCAGGGTGATGTGGAGGAAGGAAAATTGGTCCCCGAGGGGATAGAGGGTAGAGTACCTTACAGGGGGTCCCTCTCCTTCTGCATTCATCAGTTGATCGGGGGCTTAAAGGCGGGTATGGGCTATGTAGGGTGCAGAAATATTAAAGACTTGAAAGAAAAAACCAGTTTTATTAAGATAAGCGGCGCAGGTTTGCGCGAAGGCCATGTCCACGATGTAATCATAACCAAGGAGGCCCCAAATTATCGCCTTGAATAGTGGTGGATGGGAAGGATATCTTGGGCAAAAGATTTAAGAGTTGGTGTATATTCTCCTTCCTCCTTCTCTTTATTTTTCTCGGAGTAGTGAGGGTCTTTGGAGCAGAACAGCCAGGGGAAGAAGAGGTTGAATTGGTTTCCCCTGCCCAGGAAGAGATAGGCTTCCAGGGGTTGTGGGTCCAGAGGCAAGAGGCGATCTCCACGGAAGGGGCCATGGCCGGTGAGCAGCAACTGGAGGAGATTGTTAACCTAAAGTTCGATAAGGGGATCGTAAACTTGTGGGGATATGCCCTTTTGTTGATAAGAGAGGGTATTAAGCTGGAGGACAAGAATAAGGCGATGAAGTTGGGGGAATTCTCGCAGAGGATGGCCCCAGATCTACCCTATGTGTATTTCTATACGGGTCAGATCATCTGGGAAAAGGAGAGGTGGAGGGTATATCCAACCCTGGAGAAATATTTTGAGGGTATAAGAGCCTATACCCGCAATTTACCCCTGGCCACTGGTCAAGGCCTGAACCTCCTCTATCTTTTGGGCCTCGGTGCCCTTTTGGCCGTCCTGGCCTTTTGTGTGCTGGTTTTGTTTAAACGGCTACCGGTATATATCCACGCGTTAAAAGAGGAGTTAACAGGGGAAAGATATGAGATGATAAGAGGGGTGGGAAGGATCTTTCTCCTCTTTCTCCCCTTCCTCTTGAGGCTCAATATCATTTGGTGTGGCCTCTTCTGGTGTCTTATCCTCTGGGGGTATCTCACCCGGGGGGAGAGGGGGGTCTTAGTCCTTTCCCTCTTTCTCGTTACCTATATATCCCCTGTCGGGAAGGCCCTCTTTACTTCTGTAGAAGGTCCTGAGATCCAGACGGTCTTTGACATCTACGAAACCACCTATGGGGAGAGGGAGCCGAAGGCCTTGGAGAGGCTTCAGCTCTGGAGCCAGGGACATCCGAGAGATCGAGATGCCCTGTTTACCGTGGCCTTGGCCTTCAAGAGAGAGGGGGACTATACAGCGGCGAGCAGATATTACCAGAAGGTCATGGGCCTAAACCCCACAGACCCTGATGCCATCTCCAACCTTGGAAACCTCTATTTGGCCCTTGGCGAGCCAGAAAAGGCGATTAAGTTATATGAACAGGCCATCGAGGTAAATCCCTACAACGGTGTCTATTACTTCAATTTGAGCAAGGCCCTCTCACAAAAGTCGATGCTCCTCTTGCAGGATGCCGATAAAAACTTTCAAAGGGCCAAGGAGCTAAGCCCAAAGATAATCGGGGCCCATTTGGAGATCGATTCCCCTCACCCCAATCGGAGTGTGATAGATGAGATCATCCCTCTGGAACGTCTGAGAAGGAGGTTCTTTGCCGAGCTTTGGCGAAGGACCGGCCCTTCTTTTCTCATATTGGATGTCTGGCTCCGCAATCTTTCTCCCCGTTTCCCCTTTATCTCCCCCCTGGTTTTCTTCGTTCTTTTTATCATTTTGTCATATGTGAGCAAGGGGAGGATGGGCTGGTGGAGGTGCTCCCTTTGCGGGTTGACCAGCACCCAGACCTATGCCAGGAAGGAAGGGAGAAAGACGATATGTATCAGGTGTTTTCGGCTCTTGAAGGGGAAAGAGATGGATAAGGGGTTGAAGGAGACCAAGTTGAAGGAAATAAAGGTGTTCCAGAGGCGAAGTGGGCTTTATGAGCGCTTGGTCCCCATTATTCTCCCTGGAGGTGGCCATATCTGGAAGGGTTATAATTTGCGTGGTCTCTTCTTCTTTTGGATATTCTTTGTCTTTTTGGGAAAGTTCTACTATTGGAAGGGGATAGTACCACCTCCCATCCCCTCCGCTATCTATGGCATTTACGGGGGAGGACTTTTGATCACCGTGGTCTTTGCCATATTTTATCTCTTGGTGCTCAAAGGGGCATATAAGAAGGCAGGGCTGGAGGTATTTGAACCCCCCTTCCCACTGGAGGGAATAAGGAGGTGATAGAGAAATGGCTCTAGAGGGGAATCTGAGGGATTTTAACATCCTGGAGGTGATCCAGCTTTTGGGCCAACAGGGCAAGACCGGGGTCCTGAGGGTATGGGGGAAGAAGGCGGAGGAGGCCGGGATATTCTTTTCCGCAGGGGTGATAACCCACGCTACCTCCAGCCAGAGGGAAGAAGGGGACTTTATGGGGGAGAGATTGGTCAAGACGGGGATCATCTCCCGGGAGGATTTTGAGGCCGCCCTCCGAAAACAGAAGGAGTCAGCCCGCTACCTGGGGGAGATCCTTCTGGAGGAGGGGATGGCCGACGAGCAGGCCATCCTCAATGCCCTCTATACCCAGATCCACGATATCATCTACGAGGTGTTTCGCTGGGGGGAGGGGAAATTTAAGTTTGAGATCCTCTCTGTACCGCAATTCCCCAAGGTCTCTGTGAAGTTGGGTGCTGAGGAGGTGATGCTGAACATCCTCAAGATGGTGGATGAGTGGCCAGAGATAGAGAGGCGGGTCCCTTCTCCCTATATGGTTCTCCAACAGACAGGGATCCTGGAGGAGCAGGAGATAGGCCTGCCCGAAGATCACGACGTGGTCTACCGATTAGTAGATGGCAATAGGAGTGTTCAAGATATCGTGGAACTAAGTCTTTTGGGGAAGTTCGCCACCTTGGAGGCCTTAGCGGATCTATTAGAGGGTGGATATATAAAGACGGTGGATATAAAGATGCCTCATGTCCCTGCCAAGTTGAGGCCGGGCCTAGAGGCGCTGAAGCAGAGGCCGGCCTATTTGGCCTATGGGCTGGGGGTGATTATTGCCCTTGTCCTCCTTATTATATCCTTTTCCCAGTTCAACCTCGGCTTTTTATGGAGGGATCTGCAGGCAGTGGAATACCTCCCCAAAGGATATGTCGAGAAGGTTAGACAGGAGAGGGTGGAGTGGGCCAGAAAGATCTTTTTCCTTGAACGAGGTAGATATCCTGGGGATCCAGGGGAACTGGTGGCGGCTGGGATATTGGCTGAGGATGATTTGAAGGGGAAGGATGTCCGGTGAGAAGGTACTAATCCTTGATTTCGGTGCTCAATACACCCAACTCATCGCTCGACGGATCAGGGAATGTAAGGTCTATTGTGGGATTCACCCCTACCCCCTTTCTTCAGAGACGATAAGGGAAGATTCGCCAAAAGGGATCGTCCTCTCCGGGGGTCCTGCCAGCATCTATGGCGAAGGGGTCAACCGAGTGGTCTATGACATCAGCTCCAAACCCCCCAGCACCATTGAATGGGAATAAAGACCTTGGAAGTTGACCCCCAAACCACACCGCCATGTCCTTTGCTGGCCATATCCATAGGTCAGTAGAGCTTCTTAAACCCTTTGGTGGTAGGTATATAGAATGAGAGATTTTGTTCACCTTCATCTCCATAGCCAATACAGCCTGTTGGACGGGGCCATCCGTTTTGAAGAGCTCTTCCCCCTCGCTCGCAGATATGGGATGAAGGCCTTGGCCTTGACTGATCACGGGAATATGTTCGGGGCCATCGAGTTCTATCAAGGGGCCATCCAGCATGGGATAAAGCCGATCATCGGGTGTGAGATCTATGTGGCCCCGGGGTCGCGCTTTAAGAAGGAGTCCGGTAATATCAAGGATGCTTCTTATCATCTGGTACTTTTGGTCAAAAACCAAGAGGGTTACGCCAACCTCATCCGCTTGGTAAGCCTCGCCCATCTTGAAGGATTTTATTATAAACCTCGGGTGGACAAGGAGCTCCTAGAGGGGTTTAATAAGGGGTTGATCGCCCTCAGCAGTTGCCTGAAGGGGGAGATCCCTTATCTGTTGAGCGCAGGAAAGAGACAAGAGGCCAAGAGGACCGCAGGATGGTACAAGGAGGTCTTTGATGGAGGAAGGTTTTACTTAGAGGTCCAGGATACCGGCCTTGAGGAGCAGAAGGCGGTCAACCAAGGACTCTGGGAATTGGGCCGAGAACTGGGCATACCTCTGGTAGCCACCAATGATTGTCACTACCTGAGGCGGGAGGATGCCGTATCACACGATGTGCTGCTCTGCATCCAGACCGGCAAGACCATCAAGGATCCCAAGAGGATGAAGTTTTCCACCGATCAGTTCTACTTACGCACTGCACAGGAGATGGAGAGATTGTTCGGCCACTGGCCAGAGGCATTGAAGAATACGGTGGAGATAGCCGAACGTTGTAACCTGGAGTTGAGGTTTGAGGAGTATCATCTCCCCCGCTTTAAGCCCCCCGCGGGGGAGTCATTAGACCTCTATCTGGAGAAAACGGCCCAGGAGGGGTTGGAGAGGCGTTTTGCCCATACCTCCAGGGAACAGAAAGAAAGGGAGAGGTACCTTCAGAGGCTGCACGAAGAGCTGTCCATCATCAAGCCCATGGGGTTTGCCGGCTACTTCCTCATCGTGGCAGACTTCGTCAACTATGCCAAGGGGAAGGGGATCCCTGTAGGACCTGGGCGTGGATCTGCGGCGGGGAGCTTGGTGGCCTATGCCTTGGGGATAACGGATATTGACCCCTTGGAATACGATCTAATCTTCGAGAGGTTTCTCAATCCCGAGCGTATCAGCCTCCCCGACATCGATGTGGACTTCTGCATCGAAGGCAGAGATGAGGTGATCAGATATGTGACGGAGAAGTACGGGAAGGAAAACGTAGCCCAGATCATCACCTTCGGTAAGATGCAGGCCAAGGCGGTGGTGAGGGATGTAGGGCGGGTGCTGGACCTGCCCTATAAGGAGGTGGACGTCATCGCCAAACTTATCCCCAACACCCTCAACATCACCTTGGACCAGGCCCTGGAGCAGGAGCCCAGGCTGAAGGAGTTGGCCGCCCGTGATGAGACGGTGACCAGACTCCTCTCCCTGGCCCGCTCCTTAGAGGGAATGGTCCGTCATGCCTCCACCCACGCTGCGGGTGTAGTCATCTCCCAACGCCCTTTGATGGAATACATTCCCCTGTATAGGGGCGGAAATGGGGAGGTGGTCACTCAGTATGCAATGAAGGATGTGGAGCGGATCGGCTTGGTGAAGTTCGACTTTTTGGGTCTCAAGATCTTAACGGTCCTAAAAAAAGCGGCAGAGCTGATCGAGAGGGCCAGTGGGGAGGAGGTAGAACTCGCCAGTATTCCCCTGGACGACCAAGAGACCTATAGGCTCCTCGGTTCCGGTGATACAGCAGGTATATTCCAACTGGAGAGCTCTGGGATGAGGGATCTGCTGGTGAAGTTACGTCCAGAGACCTTTAAGGACCTCATTGCCCTCGTGGCCCTTTACCGGCCAGGGCCTCTCGGCAGCGGTATGGTAGATGAGTTCATCAAGAGGAGGCATAAAAAGGCGGCGGTAAGGTATGAGGTCCCCAAGTTGAGGGAGATCCTGGAGGACACCTACGGGGTGATCGTCTATCAAGAGCAGGTAATGCGGATAGCGAGCACCATGGCCAATTTTTCTCTGGGCGATGCTGATATTCTGCGCAGGGCCATGAGCAAAAAAGACCCCGGGGAGATGGAAAGACTGAAGGAGAAGTTTATGCAAGGGGCCAACCGCAATGGGATAGAGGAGGAGAAGGCTGAGCGGATCTTCGAGAGGATGGCCAAGTTCGCTGAATACGGCTTTAATAAATCTCACAGTGCTGCCTACGCCCTGATCGCCTATCAAACGGCCTATTTAAAGGCGCATTACCCCATCGAGTTCATGGCGGCACTGTTCACCTGTGATATGGACAACACCGATAAGGTGATGAGATATGTGGCGGAGTGTCGGGAGAAGGGGATAGAGGTCCTCCCCCCTGACGTAAATGAGAGCGATTGGGGCTTTGCGGTCTTTGGGGGAAGAATCAGATATGGCCTGGGGGCGGTCAAAAACGTGGGTCTTGGGGCTGTAGAGGAGATACTGCGCCTCCGAGAGGAGAAGGGGAAGGTCTCCTCCTTATTCGATTTTTGTGAATCGGTGGACCTGCGCAAGGTAAACCGCAGGGTGGTGGAGAGCCTCATTAAGGCGGGGGCCTTTGATTCCATCGGAGCCCGCAGGTCACAACTCATGCTGGTCTTGGAGGAGGCCCTGGAGAGGGGACAGGCGAGACAAAAAGAGCGGCGGCGGGGACAGCCGGCCCTCTTCGACGGGTTGGAGCTCCGTCATGGCCAAATCCAGCTGCCTGATTTAGAGGAGTGGCCTGAAAGTCAACTCTTGAGCTTTGAGAAAGAGGTCCTTGGCTTTTATCTGACCAGCCATCCCCTCATAAGATATGAAAGGGACATCCGTGAGCTCACCACCGGAGATACGGAGACCTTGGCCGAGGGGGTAAACGGGGCCCAGGTCAGCGTAGGGGGGCTGGTGGCAGAGGTGAAGGAGATAAGTACCAAGAAGGGGGAGAAGATGGCCTTCCTCTCCCTGGAGGACATGAAGGGGAGGGTGGAGGTGATCGTCTTTCCCGACCTCTTTCGCAACGTCCGTCGTTACATAAAGGTGGATTTACCCGTCTTGGTTCGAGGGGTCTTGGATAAAGGGGAGGAGAGGCTCAAGGTGAAGGCCTCCACCCTTTTGCCCCTAGATGAGGCCAAAAAGGAGAAGGTATCTAAAATCCATTTTAGACTGCGTACCCCAGGGCTTTCCACAGAACACTTGCTGGAACTGAAGGAGATCTTGGAGGAAAACAAAGGGGGTTGTGAGGCCTTGGTTCACCTTATCATCCCCCACCGGTCAGAGGTGATCATAGCCCTCTCCCCTGAGCTGATGGTGGACCCTTCCGAGGAGATGAGGAGGTCGGTGGAGGGGTTGTTTGGAGCGAAGACGGTGGAGATGGAGTGACAGGTTTTCAACCTGTCTCTTTGGGGGCTAAGCCCCCCTGAAGTGACGACCTGAAGGTCGTCTCAAGGGGATGCAGAGATGGTGCGACACTATCTAGATTTTGAGGGGCCGCTGAGGGAGATGGAGCGAAAATATGAGGAGCTTCAGCGTTTTGCCCCCAGCGATGACCCCAAAGTCCTTGCCAGGATAAAGAAGCTCCAGGGGCGAATAACCAAGTTAAAGGAGGAGATATATTCCCAGCTTACGCCTTGGCAAAGGACGCAGCTATCCCGCCACATCGATCGACCCCATACCCTGGATTACATCCAGATGATTTTTGAAGACTTCATGGAGTTTCATGGTGACAGGGGGTTTATGGATGACCCGGCCATGGTGGGTGGTCTTGCCCGTCTGGAGGGGGAGACGGTGGTGGTGGTAGGGCACCAGAAGGGCAGAGATGTGAGGGAGATGGGCTATCGGAACTTTGGGATGCCCCATCCAGAGGGCTACAGGAAGGCCCTCAGGATAATGGAGTTGGGGGCGAGGTTCAGGAAACCCATCATCACCATGGTTGATACCCCTGGGGCCTATCCTGGGGTGGGGGCGGAGGAGAGGGGACAGGCCGAGGCCATCGCCCACAACCTCAGGGAGATGGCCACCATTGCTATGCCCATTGTCGTGGTGGTCATTGGCGAGGGGGGCAGTGGTGGAGCCTTGGCCATTGGGGTAGGGGACAGGATCTTGATGATGGAAAACGCCATCTATTCGGTCATCTCCCCCGAAGGATGTGCTGCCATCTTGTGGAGAGATGGTACTAAAGGTCCTTTGGCAGCCGAGGCCCTTAGATTGACGGCTCCAGACCTCCTAAAACTGGGGGTGATTGATGAGATAATCCGCGAGCCTTTGGGCGGTGCCCATCGAGATTATCAAGGGGCGGCGGCCAACTTTAAGGAGGCTGTGGTACGCCACTTGGAGGAGTTGAGGGGTGTCCCCGAGGAGAGGCTCCTATTGGAGAGGTATCATAGGTTCCGCCGGATGGGGGCCTTTATAGAGGAGTGAGAGAGGTGATCTGGCAGGGGGGGGACATCTATTTGGACTATTCCAATATGATGGCCGAGGTCATCGGCGCCGAGCATGGGATCACCCTTGCAGAGATAGAGGGGATCAGGGATAAGGCTGGAGAGGTCCATCGTCGGATTCGGGATGAGAGGAGGGAGGGCAAACTTCCCTTTCTCGACCTCCCCTATCAAGAGGGGATAGGAAAAATCAGATGCGTGGCTGAGGATCTGCGCAGCAACGCCCATGACCTGGTGATACTCGGTATTGGGGGTTCAACGCTGGGGGGCAGGGCGCTGATCGCGGCCCTTGGGCACCCCTTCTACAACCTCTTCCCTGCTGAGGCACGTAAGGGACCACGGGTATTTTTTTTGGATAACATCGATCCCGACACCATTGTCGGGCTCCTAGATATATTGGACCTCTCCCAGACGGTCGTCAACGTCATCAGCAAGTCCGGTTACACCATTGAGACCTTGAGTCAATTTCTTCTCCTTTTAGGGGTGCTAAAGGGGAGACCAGGGTCAGACTGGAGAAAGAGGGTGGTGGTTACCACCGATCCCTCAAAGGGCCCCCTGAGGAGGCTGGCCGAGGAAGAGGGGCTGGTTAGCTTCTCCATCCCCCACGGGGTGGGGGGGAGGTTTTCCGTCCTGACCCCTGTGGGACTCCTGCCCGCTGCCTTTATAGGTATAGATATAGAGGGGCTCCTCGCCGGTGCGGCCTCGATGGATAACTGGTGCCGTGAAGAGGAGTTGGAGGCGAATCCAGCGCTTCTAAACGCAGTCCTGCAATATCTGGCCCACGTGAAAAGGGGAAAGGGGATATCGGTGATAATGCCCTATGCGGACGGGTTGAGGGGGGTGGCCGATTGGTACAGACAGCTATGGGCTGAGAGTTTGGGTAAGAAGAAGGACTTGCAGGGTAGGTTGGTGTACGTAGGCCCCACCCCTGTCAAGGCCCTTGGGGCCACCGATCAGCACTCCCAGCTTCAACTCTACCTGGAGGGCCCCTCCGATAAGGTAATAACCTTTTTGGCCTTAGGTTCCTTCTCCCATATCTTGGAGATACCCCCCGGGGGATCCTGGGGGGAGGAGACCGCCTATTTGGAGGGGAAAAGTCTAAACAAACTAATAGAGGCCGAGAGGAGGGCGACAGAGTTCGTGCTGACGAAGAACAGCAGGAGCAACTGTACCATCTACCTTAAGGAATTGAATGCCAGGACCTTGGGAGGGCTCTTTTACCTCTTGGAGGTTCAGGCCTCCTTCGCCGGAGGTCTTTACGGGATAAATCCCTTTGATCAACCGGCGGTGGAGGGGGGTAAGAGGCTTACCTATGGGATGATGGGCAGGAGGGGTTTTGAAGAGGAGGGTGAGGAGATACGAGTATGGATCAAGGGAAGAAAGGTGCATAGAGTCCCGAGGTGAAGGGTGGCAGCCAAGATAAGGGTACTTCCCGCTGATGTGGTGGGGAAGATAGCAGCGGGGGAGGTAATCGAGAGACCCGCCTCAGTGGTGAAGGAGTTGTTGGAAAACTCCTTGGATGCCGGAAGTAGCACCATAAGGGTGGAGATAGAGGAAGGGGGGAGGAGGAGGGTTGTGGTGATGGACGATGGAGAAGGGATGACCAGAGAGGATGCCCTCCTCGCCCTAGAGAGACACGCCACCAGCAAGATTTGTGAAGAGGGGGACCTCGATTCTATTCGAACCCTTGGCTTCAGGGGGGAGGCCCTCCCCTCCATCGCTGCGGTGTCGCGGTTGCGCCTGATCACCAGGACCAGGGACGAACTCTCTGGGACGCAGATCCTGGCGGAGGGTGGTCAGGTAAAGGAGATGGCGGATATAGGAAGCCCTCCAGGGACGAGGGTGGAAGTACAAGACCTCTTCTACAACCTGCCGGCCAGGAGGAAGTTTTTGAGGGGGGTTCAGAGCGAACTAGCCCATATCATCGAGGTGATCACCAGAATGGCCTTGATCCATTTTCCTGTGGGTTTTATCCTCATGCACAATAAACGGGTTTCATTCAACCTCCCCCCCACTCAGGAGGAAAGGTCGCGAGTCAGGGCCATCCTGGGCAAAGAGGTGGCCTCTCAATTGGTTAGGGTTGAGGGGAGTGAAGGGGAAGGGAGGATAAGGGGGTGGGTCACCGTCCCCACCTATGTCCGCGGATCCTCTAAGGGGATCTATATCTATGTGAACGGGCGCTACATCAGGGACAGATTGATCTCCCATGCCATCTTGGAGGCATACCGGAGGTTTATTCCAGCCAAGATGTACCCGGCGGTCATTCTCTCCCTCTCGGTCCCCTTTCCCGAAGTGGATGTCAACGTCCACCCGACAAAGATGGAGGTCCGTTTCCGGAGGGCAGAGGAGGTACATCGGTTGGTCTCTGGTTCCCTAAGGCGCGCCTTGAGCCATCCTTTTGAGGGCAGACCTCAGAAGGTCTTGGAGCTGAAAGAGGAATTCTCCCCCTATTCAGCGCCTTCTTTTACAACTAGTAGTGAGGGGACTGTTCCTCCCTCTTGGCGGATGGTGGGACAGATCAAGGGGACCTACATCGTGGTGGAGGGGGAAGAGGGGGTGATGATCGTCGACCAGCATGCAGCCCATGAGAGGGTCCTCTACGAGAGGTTGAGGACGTCTATAAAGGGAAAGACACTGCCCCAACAGCGTTTCCTCCTCCCCCAGCTCATCGAGGTGAAAGGCGAGGAGATGCAGTTGGTCTTGGGGTATCGAGCAGAGCTGGCCAAATTGGGGTTGGAGTTGGAGGAGTTCGGAAATAGGACCTTGGCTGTCAAGTCGATCCCCTCTTTCCTCCAGGGGGAAGATCTGAAGTGCCTCCTGGAGGCCTTGAGCGAAGAGCTGGCGGAGAGGGGGGAGGAGGAAACCTTAGAGCGCGTCTTGGATAGGATCTGTGTGCTTCTGGCCTGCCGGGGGGCTATCAAGGCGAACAGGAGGTTGCACGAGGAGGAGGTAAGATCCCTCTTGAGGGAGTGGGAGGGGACCGCACAACCTGCCACCTGCCCCCACGGACGACCCATCTTTGTCAGATGGGGTTGGAGGGAGTTAGAAGGGTGGTTTTTGAGGGGTTAAAGGTCATATTTGGCTGATTTATATCTCATGGCCCGGAAGTTCATCCCCAAAAGCTCTGCAGCCTTCTTTTTGACCCCATCTGTTTTTTCCAAGGCCTTGAGTATGAAGGCCTTTTCCAGATCTTCCACCACCTTGTTGAGGTCGATCCCCTCCTCTGGGATCTCCAGAGAAGGGGGGATGTTCTTGGAGATCATCCTCTCATTGATATAGGAGCGGATGTGCCTCTCCGTGATCATCGGCGAGGTCTCCAGGGTTATACTCCTCTCGATGATGTTCTCCAGTTCCCTGACATTGCCGGGGAAATTATAGCTCAGCAGCAGCCCCAAGGCCTCGGGTGATACCTCCTCTATCTTCTTTTCCGTGTCAAGGCTGTACTTTCGGATGAAGTGATTCACCAAAAGCGGGATGTCCTCTTTGCGCTCCCGCAGGGGGGGGATCTTGATTTGGATCACGTTGAGGCGGTAGAAGAGGTCTTCGCGAAAACCGCCTTTTACTACCTCTTGTTCTAGGTCTTGATTGCTGGCCGAGATTATCCTTACATCCACCTTGATATCCTCTGTCCCCCCCACCCGCTTAAACTCACGCTCTTGGATTACCCGCAACAACTTCACCTGAAGGGGGAGAGGGACTTCCCCCACCTCATCCATGAAGAGGGTTCCCCCTTCGGCCATCTCCAGCAGGCCCCTCTTATTGGCGATGGCCCCTGTGAAGGCCCCCTTCATGTGACCAAAGAGTTCGCTCTCCAAGAGGTTTTCCGGGATGGCGCCGCAGTTCAGGGTGACAAAATGCCTGTTTTTCCTGGGGCTGTTATAGTGGACGGCCTTGGCCACCAGCTCCTTTCCTGTCCCGCTCTCCCCTGTGATCAACACATTGGCCTTGGTTTGGGAGACCTTCTCCACTAGCTCATATACCCGTTGCATCTTAGGGCTCTTGCCGATGAGGTTCCAAAATTTATACCTCTCCTCCACCTCTTGGCGCAGGAGGATGTTTTCCCTGAGAAGATTACTCCTCTCCAGGGCCTTATGGATGGTGAGCTTCACCTCATCTATCCGAAAGGGCTTGGTGATGTAGTCATAGGCCCCTTCTTTCATGGCAGTGACCGCCCCCTCTGGAGAACCATAGGCGGTGATCATGATTACCACCGTTTCATAACTTAGCTCTTTGGTCTTGCGTAATACTTCAAAGCCGTCCACGCCGGGCATCCTGACGTCAGTGAGGACCATGTTGTAGAGGTTATTTTCCAATAGTTCCAAGGCAGTTTCCCCCCTGGTAGTGCACGTTACATCATATCCCTCTTTTTTTAACATGATCTCCAAAAAGTCGCACATGCTCTTTTCATCGTCAACCACCAGTATCTTTTGCTTTGTCATCGTCGTTCCTCCAGCAGGGGGTTCCCCAAACTTTCATGAGGTGGGGAAGGTGAGGATAAAGGTGGTACCCTGATCAGATTGGCTCTCCACAGATATATCCCCTTCGTGGCTTTCTACTATCTTATGCACGATGGAAAGTCCCAGTCCTGTCCCCCCCTCTTTGGTGGTGAAAAAGGGGTCGAAGACCCTGTTTATCTCCGCTGGCGGGATCCCCTTGCCCGTATCCGAGACCAGGAGCATTACCTTTTGTCTCCTTCCATCCTTTTGGATCTTTACCTCCAACAGGCCCTTTCCCTCCATGGCGTCGACGGCGTTGATTAAGAGGTTCCAAAAGACCTGCTGTAGCTGTTGGGGATCGGCAGCAATGGTGACATTTGGTTCTATAATCTTAACCAATTTTATCCCTTGTGTCCATTGGGGAGAGCGGTAAAAGACCTCCAAGGTATCGTCTGCTAAGGCGCCAATGTCCACCACCTTTTTGTTGAGCTTCGGGGGCTGGGCATAGAGGAGGAAATCGGTGATGAGGCTATTCAGGCGGCCAGACTCTGCCAAGATGATCTCCATCAATCTTTGGGTGCTCTCACCCGCCTCCTTTTCCTCTTTCAACAACTGGATGGCCCCGCTTATGGAGGCCAGGGGGTTGCGGATCTCATGGGCGATGCCGGCAGCCAGTTGGCCGATGGTGGCCAACTTCTCCGACCTCCTCATGGATTCCTCCATCTTCTTTACATGTGTGAGGTCCTGGAAGATGATGATCTTGCCCACCTCTTTGCCTTTGTGATCCTTTAGGGGGGAGACAGAAAGCCCCAACTGTATCTCCTCTCCGTCTGGTCTCTGGAAGGTGGTCTCCATGCGGGAGCGGAGCCCCCCGGGGAAATCCTCCTCTATGTTGGGGAATAGGTCGATTAGGGGATGGTACCTGAACTGAGAGATCCCGATACCCAGAATCTTTCCCCCAGCTTGGTTCAGAAAGATTATCCTCCCCTTCAGGTCGGTGGTTAGGAGCCCACTCTGGATGCTATGAATTACATAGCGGTTAAAGGCCTCGAGCCGGCTGTAGTCCTCTCGGGTCTTGCTCAGCTCCTTTCCCCTCTTGCGGACTTCTTCAGCAAGATAGCCGGTGAGGTATCCCGCCAAATAGAAGCTCAAGATGGCGAGGAATAGTTTGTATAACAGATAGATGCTATGATAAGGGTAACGAGGGGCGAGGGAAGGAATTACCCAGTAGTATTCCAGGTTTAGGAGGAGCCCGTAGAAAATACTGCAGATGGAGGCCCCCATGAGCCCCCCTTGCCTTTCCAAGATGACCCCAGCCTCTAGGACCACCAATATATAGAGGGGGAAGAAGAGGCTCAAGCCGCCACCGGTCACATAGACGATCCCCGTGATGATCACGGCATCAGCAATGATCACTAGATAGGTCAAGAGGACGAGGTTTTTGATCTTCCTATGCACGAGGGCAAAGATGATGGTGGTGGCATAAAGGAGGCAGATGAAGAAGTGGTAAAATGTATAAGGCCCCCAAAAGATGAAGATCCCCTTGAGCTGGAAGAACAACCCCATGAACAGGAATATGGTGGTGAGGATGAGTCGATAGAAGATTAACTTTTTCAGCCGCGCTTGCATCTCAGTTCTTCGGCTAAAAGGCTGCGGCCATCTTAAAGATGGGCAGGTACATGGATATGACCAAACCCCCTATGGTCACGCCCAAAAAGATCATCAGAAGCGGCTCGAGCATGGAGCTCAGAGTGGCCACGGCCACATCCACTTCTTCTTCGTAGAAATCGGCAATCTTGGTGAGCATGAGTTCTAGAGAACCGGTGGTCTCCCCCACTGAGATCATCTGGGTTACCATGATGGGAAAGACGCCGCTCTGGGCCAATGGTTCAGAGATGGTCTGCCCCTCACTGATACTGGCCCGTCCCTTCAGAATGGCATTTTCGACCACCTTGTTCCCCGACGTCCCGGCCACAATATTCAGGGACTCAAGAATGGGTACCCCACTGGTCACCAGGGTGGCCAAGGTGCGGGCAAACCTGGCGATGGCCACCTTCCTGATGAGTTCCCCAAAGATTGGAAGTTTCAGGAGGAATGCGTCGATTTTGGTCTTTCCAGTTTCCGTCCTGTAATAGTTCCTCAATACAAAGGCCAAGATCACGAAAAACAGGATAATGAAGGGCATAAATTTCTTGGCAAACCTGCTCACACCGATGACGATCTGGGTGGGAAGGGGCAGGCTCATCCCTGTGCCAGCGAATAGTCTCTCGAAGACCGGGATGACGAAGACCAACAGGACGATGGTGACGACGATGGCCACACTCACAATCATGGCAGGGTACACCAGGGCCGATCTGATCTTCCTTTTCAACACCTCCATCTTTTCGATATGGGTTGCCAAGCGGTTAAGGACGACGTCCAGGGTGCCGGCCTCTTCTCCCGCCACCACCAGATTGACGTAGAGGTTGTCAAAGACGCGGGGATACTTCTTCAGGGCCGCTGCAAAGGTGGCCCCAGCCTCGACGTCCTCTTTTACCCCTTTGATAATCTCCTTAAAGGTCTCATTTTCCTCCTGTTGGGCCAGGATCTCCAAGGACTGGACCAAGGGGAGACCCGCATCGATCATGGTGGCCAATTGACGGGTGAAGATCGCCAGGGACTTCTTTCTCACCCTCCCCTTCATGAAGGGGAGGGTGATCTTGATCTCCTTCCCCTTGGCGACGATCTTGGTGGGGATGATCTGCTGTTGTCTAAGGTAGGCCCTGATGACCGTATCGTTGGGTCCTTCGAGTTCTCCCTTGCGAAAATCTCCTCGGGGGGTCCTACCTTCCCACATGTACTTTGGCATTGTGCCCCTTTTTTTTAATTCATCTCTTTGCCGTGCTCTCCCCCAACATCTGCCGAAACTCCTCCAAGTTGGCGGATCGGGCCATGGCGTCGTTGAGGGTGATTAGTCCCCTCTCATAAAGGTTGAGCAGGGACTGGTTCATGGTCTGCATCCCGAACTTCATTTGTCCTACCTGCATCTGCCCGTAGATCTGATGGACCTTGTCCTCACGGATGAGATTGCGGATGGCCGGATTGGGGATCATGATCTCCAGGGCCAGGACCAACCCCCTCCCGGTGGCCCTGGGCAAGAGCTGTTGGGTGAGGACCCCCTCCACGACAAAAGAGACCAATGTCCTGACCTGGGGCTGCTGGTGGGGGGGGAAGACATCTATGACCCTGTTTATGCTCTCAGTGCAAGAGTTGGTGTGCAGGGTGGCGAGGGTGAGGTGTCCGGTCTCAGCGATGGTAAGTGCCGCCTCTATGGTCTCCAAGTCCCTCATCTCTCCGATGAGAACCACGTCAGGGTCCTGGCGGAGGATATGTTTTAGCGCCGCCTGGAAACTGAAGGTATCTGAGTTCACCTCCCTCTGGTTCACCACGCATCCCTTATGGGGGTGGAGGTATTCTATGGGGTCTTCGATGGTGACAATGTGGGAGTTCCTCTCCTCATTGATCCTGTCGATCATGGCGGCCAAGGTAGTGGATTTACCGCAGCCGGTGGGGCCCGTGACCAGGATGAGCCCTTTGGGTCTTCTAATCAGATCCTCTACGATGGGGGGGAGACCTAGTTCTTGAAAGCCCTTAATCTTATAGGGGATGGCCCTGATGGCTGCTGCCACCGCCCCCCTCTGTAAGAAGATGTTCCCCCTGAATCGGGAAAGCCCCTTTATCCCGAAGGAGAAGTCGAGTTCGTGCTCTTCCTCAAAACGGTGTTTCTGGGCATCGGTGAGGATGCTGTAGGAAAGTTTCTTGGTGTCGGCAGGGGTCAGGGGGGGGAGATCTAAGGGGACAAGTCGGCCATCCACCCGGATCTGGGGAGGGGTGGCAGTGGTGATGTGGATGTCCGTGGCCTCATGTTCTATCATTGTCTTGAGAAGGTCTTGTAGATCAGGCATGGCTAAGCCCCCATTAAGGTTAATCTACGGTTACCCTGAGCGCCTCTTCGATGGTGGTTACCCCTTGTTTGATCTTGGTGATCCCGCTTTGCCTCAAGGTCTTCATCCCCGCCTGTATTGCCGCCTTTTTGATTTCGTTGGCGGGGGCCCTTCGGAGGGTCAACTCCTTAATCTCCTCATCCATAACCATCACCTCGAACAGGGCTAACCTGCCGCGGTAGCCGATATTGCTGCAGTTGCTGCAACCCCGTCCCCGATAGCAGGTGAAATCGTAGATCTCCTCTTCCGGGACCCCCAGGTCGAGCAGGGCATCGGGGGGTACGTCGACGGGTTCCTTGCAGTCAGGGCAGATGACGCGGACCAATCTCTGTGCCACCACTATGATCACCGAGGAGGAGGCGAGAAACGGTTCCACCCCCATGTCCAGCAGACGGTTTATCGTGGTGGGGGCATCGTTGGTATGGAGGGTGCTGAGGACCAGATGCCCTGTCAAGGCGGCCTTTATCCCCATCTCGGCCGTCTCCAGGTCCCTGATCTCTCCTACCATGATGATGTCCGGGTCCTGGCGTAAAAATTCCCTCAGGGACGTGGCGAAGTTCAATCCGATGCCATCATGCATCTGGACCTGGTTTACCCCAGGGAGGTTGAACTCTATTGGGTCTTCGGCAGTACAGATGTTGTCCGTAACCTTGTTTAACTCGGAGAGGACGGAGTAGAGGGTGGTGGTCTTTCCACTCCCGGTAGGTCCTGTAACCAGAATCATCCCATAAGGCTTATGGATGGCCTTGTGGAATATCTCAAGGGTCTCAGGTTCGAAGCCCAGTTTGGTCATATCCAGTTGGAGCTTCGATTTGTCCAGGAGTCGCAAGACCACCTTTTCCCCAAACTTGGGGGAGGCGGCGTTCGGCGATATCCAATTGGGACATAATCTTGATCCGTGAGGTAATGGCGTTTTTCATCCGGATAGGTGGCCTCATCACCTCATAGAGGACCCCGTCGATTCTGTACCTCACCCGAAAATACTTTTCATACGGCTCCAGGTGGATATCGCTGGCCCCCTTGGTGACGGCGTCGGCGAGGATGAGGTTGACCAGTTTTACCACCGGGGCCTCTTCCGCAGTCTTCTCCAATTCGGTGAGGTCGAAGCTATCCTCGCGCCTCACCACCTCCATCCCTTCATCCTCGAAGTCGGAGAGGACCCCGTCAATGGAAGAGCCGGGATCGACGAATTTATCTATCGCCTTCCTAATTTCTGTTTCCGAGGCCACCAAGGCCTCCACATGATAACCTGTGCGAAACTTGATATCGTCTATCACCGAGACATTAAAGGGATCGACCATGGCCAAATAGAGGGTGGAACCGCTCCTACGTACCGGGATTACCTGATTCTTCTGCATGAAGTCTTGCTCGATCAAATCCACGAGCTTGGGGTCTAACTCCAGGTCGGCGATGCTTATGGAGGGGACACCATACCTTTTGTGGAGGAAGTTTAGAAGATCGTCTTCCATGAGGAACCCCAGGTCTATCAAAGCGGAGCTCAGACTTGTCCCCCTGATCTTCTGCTCACTTATGGCCTGCTTGAGTTGGTCTTCGGTGATTATCCGTGCCTTTAAGAGGAGTTGCCCCAATCTATCGGACATAGTTTTACCCCTTTCTCTATAGAGGGTTGCTTGGGAGAATTTCTTTTTATCATTCTTTGCCTTTTATGTCAATATTTCTTTGCAATTTGAGTTTGTTCTATTCTATTTCCGTTTTGGCTCCTTACAGTTCCTTCTTCTTGCTGTGATGTAGACTGTGGGATGTCGATTTATATTCAGCAAAATTTGTGCCATGATAAGGGTTTTTAGAAATCCCTGTAATTTCTTGCTCGTAGCCTTTTAAGGGGTTTATCCTTTGGTATATGTGACAATTTTTGTCAGTTGGTCTACGTTACTTCGACACCTTGTTTTATCTCTATTGCCGCCCGCAAGTACTCCACTATGTCTCTCAGGGTCCTGATAATATCCTCCTGCACTTTGGGAAGCTCAGAGGGCATCGACTCCAGGGTCAGAAGCCCCTTATAATTGAACCGACCCAATTGAAGGAGGAAGCGGGTCAGAGGGAGTTCCCCCCGGCCGGGCAGGAGGTGTTCTCCCCCGTGACCATAGTCGCTGAGGTGGATGTTCTTTATCCTCCCCGTGGCATAAAAGGCTGAGAAGTCGTCGATGAAGTCGGCCTTATGGGTCCCCATATGGGTGCAGTCGAAGGTCAGATAGAGGTTCCTTTCGGTAATGAATTGGAGGAGGTTTCTTGTCCTGCCCCAGATGTAGCCATTGAACCTAAGCTCCCCCCCCAGCAGCGGCATGTTTTCGATGGTGACGATGACGTTATCTCTTCCTACCTCCTCCTGAAAGTCCTTGATACCCTTGAGCCAGTGCCAGAACCCGATCTCCAGGTTGACCCAACAAGGGGGGTGGAAGTTCACCAGGGGGATGGAAAACTCCATGGCCAACTCCACGGTCCTGAGGAGAGACCTCCCCCCTCCCCCCCATCCCTTATAGCGCATAAAGGGGGCATGGAGGGAGTAGACAGGCAGCATCAGGAAGAGTCTGGGGAGGGAGGAGGAGATACTTTTTTCACAAATTTGTTTATTTAACACCAATTCCAGCCCATCAAAGCCAGCTTCTTTCGCGACGAAGAAGATCTCTTCGAGGGGATAGGTGTGCAGGGTACCAGTGGATAGAATAATCCGCATGTGAAGATCAACCGCTCCTTTGCGTTTTTGGACGGAGTATATGTACTATATCTTACTTTTACTCTACATGTAATAATATGTCCAGCGAATGAAGAAGAGGAGGCGGAATTAAAGGGCAAAGTAAAGGTGGAAATGGCAAAGAGGTTTCAGCTGATCAGCCTTTAGCTGGGAGGGGCCACATAGTGGATGGGGAACTCACCAGCGAGGCTTCGCAGGATCTCTGTTATTTCCTCCTTTTGGTGGGGGGGGACCATTAGTTCTACGATTCCCTTTTCTGGGTCAACGGTCCTCATCGTTGCCACCCCTTCATAAGACTCCAGGACGAAGGTAAGGAAGGCTATCTCCCGGGGTGGTATCTGAATAAAGATAGCAATGGTATCCATTCATAGGGTTCCATGGGTCTAGGAGCCAATAGATACAGGGTCCTAGGGGCCCTAGAATCCTGGAATCCTAGAACCCTTCATTTTGAATCCTTGAACCCTGCTTGAATGTTGCCCCCTTGAATCTTTTCAATTCCACCAACTAAATTGGGGAAGATCCTCATTCCTTTACCACTTCTTCAGGGTGGGCTATTTTCCCCTTTATCGCACTCGCTGCAGCCACAGCAGGGTTGGAGAGATAGACCTGGCTGGTGGGGTGCCCCATCCTCCCCACGAAATTACGGTTGGTGGTGGCGATGGCCACCTCCCCCGCTCCTAAAACCCCCATGTGGCCGCCGAGACAGGGGCCGCAGGTGGGGGTGCTCACCACCCCCCCCGCCTCCACAAAGATCTCCAAAAGCCCCTCACGAAGGGCCTGAAGATAGATCCCTTGCGTAGCGGGGATCACGATGAGACGGACGTAAGGGGCTAGCTTCTCCCCCCGCATGATGTGTGCGGCGATCCTTAGATCCTCCAGTCTCCCGTTGGTGCATGAGCCGATGACCACCTGATCTATCTCTACCCCGACCAATTCCCTTGCCCCCTTCACATTGGCGGGGGATGGGGGACAGGCCACTTGGGGTCCAATCTGTGAGACATCGTATTCCCTCACCTCTTCATATCGGGCATTTTCGTCACTGTGGTAAAGTTTATACCCCTTTTCGACCCTCCCTTGGAGGTATTCCAGGGTGATCTCATCGGGGGGAAAGATGCCATTTTTTGCGCCGGCCTCGATGGCCATGTTGGCCATGGTGAACCTCCCGGCCATCTCCAGTGCACCGATGGCCTCCCCGGTGAACTCCATGGCCTTATAGAGAGCTCCATCCACCCCTATATCCCCGATGGTGTAGAGTATGAGGTCCTTTCCTCCCACCCATGACTGCCGACGCCCATAGTAGGTGAGCCTTACAGTCTCGGGGACCCGTAGCCAGATCTCCCCCGTGGCCATGGCTGCGGCCAGGTCGGTACTCCCCACCCCCGTAGCGAAGGCCCCGAGGGCGCCGCAGGTACAGGTATGGCTGTCAGCCCCTATGACCAGATCACCGGCCCCCACCAACCCCTTTTCGGGTAACAAGGCGTGTTCGATCCCCATCCGCCCCACTTCAAAATAGTGGGTTAGGCCCTGCTCTTGGGCGAACTCCCGTAGTAGCTGGCATTGCTCCGCCGATTGGATGTCCTTGTTAGGGGTGAAGTGATCGGGCACCAGGATCACCTTTTCTCTGTCAAAGACCCTCTTTGCCCCCACCTCCCTGAAGGCCTTGATGGCCAAGGGGGCGGTGATATCATTTCCCAAGGCCACGTCCACCTTGGCGTTGATGATCTCCCCTGGAGCTACCTCTTCTAGGCCGGCATGTTCCGCCAGGATCTTCTCGGTGATAGTCATCCCCATTTTTTAGTTCTTCTCTGCAAAGGTTGCCAAAAAAGGCCAAGGATTCATCTTATAGGGTTCCAGGAACCTTATAAAGGATTCTAGGGGCCTAGGGTTCTAGGGTTCTAGTGAAACCACTCGAATCCTTGAATCCTTGAACCCTGCTTTGAAGGTTGACTCCTCGAATCCTTTCAATTCCATCGGCTAATTTGTGTAAGATCCCCCAATTTTAAAGTCCTCGCAGCCCCTTTTTCCGATATTCCAGCTTGTTCAGGGCGTTGATATAGGCCTTGGCACTGGCGATGATGATGTCAGTACTGGCCCCCTGGCCGATGGCTGTTTGACCCTCCTCCTCTATTCTGACCGTCACCTCCCCCTGGGCATCGGTCCCGCCAGTGATGGCCGCCACTGCAAACCCCACCAATCTGCTCTTGGATTTGGTGATCTTCTGGATGGTCTTCAAGGCCGCATCCACCGGCCCATCTCCAAACCCAGCATCCTGGATGAACCTTCCATCCACCTCCATCTGGACGCTGGCCGTGGGAATGGTGACCGTTCCACTCTGGACATTGATGTGGATCAACTTGTACTTGTCCGGGACCCTGAAGACCTCGTCCTCTACAATGGCCATGATGTCTTCGTCATAGACCACCTTTTTTTGATCGGCCACCTTTTTGAAACGCTGGAAGACGATATCCAATTCCGCACTGCTCAGCTCATAACCGAACTCCTTTAGCCTTTCCCGAAAGGCATGTCTGCCCGAGTGTTTGCCGAGGACCAAGGAACTCTTGGTGATACCGACCGACTCAGGTGTCATGATCTCGTAGGTAGTCTTTTCCTTGAGGATTCCATCTTGGTGTATCCCAGCCTCATGGGCAAAGGCATTGGCCCCCACAACGGCCTTATTGGGTTGCACCACCATCCCTGTGATGGTGGCTACGAGACGACTGGCGGGATATATCTGTTCAGCATTTACATCGGTGTAGAAGTCGAAGAGGTCCTTTCTAACCTTGATGGCCATAACAACCTCTTCCATAGAGGCGTTTCCTGCCCTTTCCCCTATCCCGTTGATGGTACACTCCGCCTGCCGGGCACCGCTCTCTATAGCGGCCAGGGAGTTGGCCACCGCCAGCCCCAGGTCGTTATGACAGTGGACGCTGATGGTCGCCTTATCGATATTGGGGACCCGTTCTTTAATGGTGCGTACGATATGGCTGAACTCCGAGGGTATGGTATAACCCACAGTGTCGGGGATGTTGACCGTGGTAGCTCCAGCCTCGATGGCCGCCTCAATCACTTGGTAGAGGTAATCCAGATCGCTCCGGGTGGCGTCCTCAGCAGAAAATTCCACATTGTCCGTGTATCCCTTGGCGTGGGAGACGGCCCGCACCACGTCTTGGAGCACCTGCTCCCTGGTCTTTTTGAGCTTGTATTTCAAGTGGATGTCCGAGGTGGCGATAAAGGTATGGATCCTCGGGCGCTTGGCATATCTTACTGCCTCCCAGGCCCGATCGATATCGGTGATATCCGCCCTGGCCAGTGCAGCGATTTGACAACCTTCTATAGTCTTGGCGATGGCCTCAACGGCCTCAAAATCGCCGTCAGAGGACATGGGAAAGCCCGCCTCGATCACATCGACGTTTAATTTCTCCAGCTGCTTGGCCACTCTGAGCTTCTCTTCCAGATTCATCGATGCCCCGGGTGACTGTTCACCATCCCTCAAGGTGGTGTCAAAGATAACGATCTTTTCTCCCATAAAGGCCTCCTTTTTATTCTACATTTTAAGCGAAAAGCGAAGGTTTTCGCAAGAATATTATTCACCCCTTGTCATTTACCAGGAATTCCCCTTTTTACCAGCGGACAAAGGTGCTATATTATTTGCCTTGAAAAGTATTTTCACGGTAAATTGAACTTTAAGGTGGTGGTGAACTCTGGAGGTCTCTTTGAGCTTCACTTCAGGGGGCAAGCCCCCTGGAATCCTCGATGACCTTCCTGCTTGTTATGGCAGACATGTTATAGACCCGTCGGGGAAGCTTGAGGGGGTATAGTCCCCTCAAAGTAGAGGCTGAAGCACGGTGCGAGGTATTTTCATGGCCAGGAGTGATGGTAAACTCTCATGAGGGTTTGATAAATGGTGTCCTTCAAGGAGATATTGAGCGATCTGAGCGAAAGATATCCTTTGGGGCAGGAGGGTCCCATTATAGGTTGGACCTGCACCTATCTTCCCCTAGAGATCTTGGAGGCGGGGAGATTGCAGCCTTACCGGATCATTCCGGAGCCCAGCTCAGAGAGGGCCGATTCCTACTTAGATCCCAATTTTTGCCCCTTTATCAGGGCCTCTTTAGGGAAGGCCATCGGGGGGGAATATCCCTTCCTTTCCGGCATCATCTTGCTTAACACCTGCGATGGGATGCGCCGCCTATATGATGCCTGGCGTTTCTACTCCCCCCCCTCTTTTTTGTTTCTCTTAGATTTACCCCGGGTTATGACCTCCTCTCTGGCCTATTTCAGGATGAGATTGCAGGAGTTAAAGGAGGAGATAGAATGCCACTTCGAGGTGAAAATCACCGAAGATAGGCTGTTCGAAGCCATAGAGGAGGCGAACCTCACCCGTTCTCTGCTTCAGCGGCTTCTCTTTCTAAAAGGAAGGGGGAATCCCCCTTTACAAGAGGGTGATATCCTGGACATCCTAACCGAAGGGGGGAGGAATCCCAGGAAGATCTTTAACGAGGCCCTGCAGGGACTAGTGAAGGAGCTAGAACCACACCCCCCTGCTTCCCTTAATGGCCCCAAGCTCCTGGTCACCGGCTCCCTCCTAGAAGGAAGCTCATTGATCCGCTTAGTAGAGGAGTTAGGTGGAGAGGTAGTGGTCTCCGATCTATGCACTGGAGGAAGGTTTTTGGAAGAGGTGCCTCCTTTTTCGGATCCCCTTGAGGCCTTAAGCAAGGCATATCTAAATAAACCGCTCTGCGCCCGAATGTGGGATACGGAGCGCAGAATAGCAAACATAAAGGCTGAGATAAGCAGAACCGGGGCACAAGCACTGATATATTTTGCCCTTAAGTTTTGCGATCCATATCTCTATGAAGTCCCTGCTTTAAAGGTGGCCTTGCAGGAGGTAGGGATTCCCGTCCTCTTTATAGAAGGGGAGTATACAGGCAGGGTGAGCGGGGGGGTCCGCACAAGGGTTCAGGCCTTCTTGGAGATGTTGGAGAGGGATCTTGGATAGGGAGGTCTTTATAAAGGGGTTGAGGTGTTTGGTACGTCGCCCCTGGACCTATCGCTGCTTGGGGGTACTACTTGAGCTATTGAACAGGAAAGAGGAGAACGGGGCTTACAAAATATGGGTGCGTTTCCTGTTGGAGGTAACACGAAAGGCCCATGCCCGCCGTGGGCCGGTGATCTGGATGAACGCATTCACCCCCAGTGAGATCGCCTATGGTCTGGGGGGGGTGCCCTTCATGCCGGAGATCATCGCCTCCCTGGTTGCCTATCTGGGGTGGAGCCGCCGTCCCATTGCCCTAGCCAATACCCATATGTCCACCGATCTTTGCTCCTTCTACCGTTGTGCATTCGGCTTGGTCTTGGAAGACTACTTCCCCCAGCCAGATCTTATCATCTCCTCCTCCCACCTCTGTGACGGGGCCAATAAGTTCTTCCACTACCTCAGCCAGATCTATGGTTGTCCCCACTTGTTCCTAGATCCCCCTTACAAAGGCGATGTTCTTGGGCGACGGTATATGATCTCCCAGCTCAAGGATATCCTGGAGGAAGCCTCAAAGGTACTTCGTGTCCCCTTAGATGAAGGCCGGCTGGCCCAAGCCCTGGACCTCTCCCACCAGGCCCGATGGTATATGGAAGGGATAAACCAGTTGCGCCGGGCCACCCCTTCCCCCCTTCCTGGAAGCGAGGGGCTCAGCTATCTCGCCGGGATGAACTTCTATTCCTTGGGTTCAAGGAAGGGCGTTGATTTTTACCGAACCCTCTATCACTTTATCGAGAGGAGGGTGGACCAGGGGAGAGGATATCTTCCAAGGGAGAGACATCGCCTCCTCTGGTTGCACCACATCCGCCCCTATTATAAGAACGAGATCTTCCAGATCCTGGGGGAGCGGGGGGTTGCCGTCTCCTTTGAAGAACCCAATTATCTCTACTGGCCATTCCCGGATCCTTCTCGGCCATGGGGGAGTTTGGCGGACAAAATCCTTACCAATATCTGGGCGGGTCCCCTCGAGAGGAGAATGGAGGCGATATGGAGAATGGTCCAGGACTATCGCATCGATGGCGTTATCCACTTCTCCCATTGGGGGTGTCGGCAGAGCTGTGGAGGGGCAGGGGTCATTGGCGACTTCCTCAAAGAAAGGGAGATTCCCTATATCATTCTTCCCGGGGATGGAGCTGATCCTGATAATTACTCACCTGGGCAGACCAGGACCAGATTGGAGGCCCTGGTGGAGATGTTGGGGTAGGTCATGGGTGAAGGGATCTATGTTGGCATTGATATCGGATCTCTCTCCTCGGAGGCCGTCCTCTTGGGGGAGGAGGGTTTGCTGGCCTACTCCATCACCAACACCGGGGCCAACCCCCAGAGGGCAGCCCGCAAGTGTTTGGAGGAGGCCTTGGCCAAGGCAGGGTTGGATAAGAGGGCCATCTCCCTGGTGGTGGCTACTGGATACGGGCGAATTAGGGTCCCCTTCGCGACCAGGGAGATGACCGAGATCACCTGCCACGCCCGGGGGGCTCACTTCCTCTTTCCAAGGACCAGGACCGTTATCGACATCGGTGGTCAGGACAGCAAGGTCATCACCCTGAATGAACGAGGAGGGGTTACCGACTTTGTGATGAACGATAAGTGTGCCGCGGGGACGGGGAGGTTCTTGGAGGTGATGGCTACCGCCTTGGAGACAGGGCTTATGGATATGGGCAGAAGGTCTCTGCAGGCCAAAAAGGGTATCCGCATCAGCAGTATGTGTACTGTCTTCGCTGAATCAGAGGTGGTCTCCTTGATTGCGGATGGATACAAAGAGGAAGAGATCATCAGGGGGCTCCATGAGGCCATCTCCCAACGGATCTTTATGATGACCAAGAAATTGAGGGTGCAGGAGGAGATCACGCTCAGCGGCGGTGTGGCCAAGAACCAGGGAATAGCAGAGGTCCTCAAGGCCCTTTTTCGGAAGCGGATAAATATCCCCGCGGAACCCCAGATAGTGGGGGCCCTGGGCGCTGCCCTCTATGCCATGGATATGGCTCTGGGGAAAGGGTGAGTTGAAGAGGGGGACATAAACTCGTTACCGCAGCTGAGGACTTGGAACAATCACCCTCCGGAAATGTCAAATTTTTGGCCTTGACAAAAGAGAGAAGAAATATATACTAATGATTTTAAATTCAAGGATTATGCAAATCTTGCTGACGAAAGATTTAAATAACGGGAGCTCAAGATAATCAGATGAAACTTAGATGGGAAGACATCCCCCCAGAAGGAAGGGAGGTATCTCTAGATGAACTCCTCCCTTTTTGCCTGCAAGGTCCTCATGGAGAAGAGGAGAAGAAGACAAGGTTGGCCTCGGCAGTGAAGGGGAACCTTTTTCTCCGTCGTACCCCCAAGGGCATCGAGGCCAAGGGGCGTATAGAGACAGCGGTATGTGTACACTGTGCTCGGTGTCTGAAGGAATTTGTCCTCCCCATCGTCTCGGAGTTTGAGGCATTCTTTCTCCTCATCAAATATGCCCCCAGGGAGGAAGAGAAGGAGCTTGCTCCTGAAGAAATGGGCGTAAGTTTTCTGCCCGAGGGGGAGCTGGAGGTAAGGGATATCATAGAGGAACAGATATGGCTTAACATCCCTATGAAGCCCCTCTGTCATGACGGGTGTAAGGGGTTGTGTAGCATATGTGGGGCAGATCTTAATCTCGGAGAATGCGGGTGTGATCGGGGTTATATAGATCCCAGGTTCGCTGTTTTAAAAGGCCTCATACCAAATCTTCCCCAAGGGAGCAAATAATGGCCCTTCCTAAGAGAAGGAGTTCCAAAGCGAGGCGAGATAGGAGGAGGTCTCATAAGAAATTAACCCCCTTCAACCTCTCGCTCTGTCCTCAATGTCATGAGCCAAAGCTGCCCCATCGCGTTTGTCCCCATTGCGGTACTTACAAAGGGAAGGAGATCGTGGAGGTGGAGGAGGTTTAATCCCACCTCTTGAGTTAATGAGGGATGAAGCCGATGAAGATTGCGGTGGATGCCATGGGAGGCGACAATGCCCCGGAGGTCATTGTACAAGGGGCAGTGTTGGCGGCGAAGGAGCTGAACCTGGGGGAAGTGATCCTCGTTGGGGACCAGGAACGGGTGGAGTCGGAGCTGGCCAAGTACCGCTGGGATGGGGCAAAGGTGACTATCGTGCATACGTCTCAAGCAGTGGAGATGCATGAGTCGCCAGTAAGGGCCTTACGAGCCAAGAGGGATTCATCTATCAGTGTAGCGGTGGACCTGATGAAGGCTGGAAAGAGCGATGCGGTGGTAACAGCAGGCAACTCCGGGGCGGCCATGGCCACCAGCATGTTGAAACTAAAGAAGTTGGAGGGGGTGGAACGACCAGCGCTGGCCAGCATTCACCCGACCCTCATTGGTGTTTCAGTCCTGATAGATGCAGGGGGGAATGTGGACTGTAAGCCCATCCACCTGGTACAGTTTGCCATCATGGGCGAGATGTACGCCCGTTTCATCTCGGCCAAGGCCCACCCTCGGGTGGGCCTCTTGAGCAACGGCACAGAGGACAGCAAGGGGAATGAGCTCACCAAGAGGGTCCACGCCATCCTGAAGAATAGCGGATTGAACTATATTGGATATGTAGAGGGGAGGGATATCTACAGCGGCACGGCCGATGTGATCGTATGTGATGGCTTTGCTGGCAATGTGGCCTTGAAGAGCAGTGAGGGGATTGCAGAGTCCTTCGGTGCGATGTTGAGGACAGAGATCCGCAAAAGCCCTTGGGCCAGGATAGGTTATCTTTTTATGAGGGGGGCCTTGCAAAACTTCAAGCGCCGAGTCGATTACTCCGAATATGGGGGCGTTCCGTTGTTGGGCATCAATGGGACCTGTTTTATCTGTCATGGGCACTCTTCCCCCAAGGCCATCAAGAACGCCATTCGGGCCGCCTCCGAGTATGTGCGCAGGGATATCAACCAGCTTTTGATCGAGGCCCTGCGCGACAGTCAAGACCTGAAAAGGTTTGGAGAAAGGGCTGCCTCTAAGATATGGGAGCGGATAAAGGAGAAGATGATACACTGAAATATGACGACCTAAAGGTATTTTCCTTATTGGGGTCTGGGGGCTTTGTCCCCAGAGTGACGGGCTATGCCCGTCTTTAGGGGGTGCGAGAGGTGGACTATTTTTTGACCGAAGACCAGAAGATGCTCAGGGATCTAGCCCGGAGGATAGCCGAGGAGAAGGTGATGCCGGTGCGGGCGGAGTTGGATGAGAAAGAGGAGTTTCCTTGGGAGGTCATGCGCGCCTGTGCGGAGGCAGGGCTCTTCGGGGTCTTTATCCCTGAGGAATATGGTGGTTTTGGAGGGGGAGTGTTCGATAATTGCTTGGTGGTGGAGGAGTTGAGCAGGGCCTGCATAGGGGTATCGGTCAGCTTTGCAGGGAGTGGATTGGGGGCCTATCCCATTTTGCTCTACGGTACTGAGGAGCAGAAGCACAAGTATCTTCCCGAGATTGCCAGCGGGAGGAAGCTGGCCGCCTTTGCCGCCACCGAGGCCAATGCCGGGAGCGACGTGGCCGCGTTGCAAACCGTGGCGGCAAGAGATGGGGATGGGTATGTCCTGAATGGGACCAAACAATGGATAACCAACGGGGGTGAGGCAGAGATCTACCCGGTCTTTGCTGTCACCGATAAGAAGAGGGGGCCGAGAGGGATCAGCAGTTTTATCGTTGAAAAGGGAACCCCTGGGTTTTCCTTCGGCAAGAAGGAGCGCAAGCTCGGGATTCGGGCCTCGGCCACCAGGGAGTTGGTCTTTGAGGACTGTTGGGTCCCCAAAGAGAACCTCATCGGTGCAAGAGAGGGGATCGGACTTATCATTATCCTGAGGACCTTTGATCTGACCCGCCCAGGGATCGGTGCGCAGGCAGTGGGGCTTGCCCAAGGGGCCTTTGAGACGGCGACCAGATATGCCCGAGAGAGGGTCCAGTTTGGACAGAAGATCATCTCTTTTCAGGCTGTGCAACATATATTGGCAGATATGGCCACCCAAATAGAGGCGGCCCGCGCCTTGGTCTATACCGTGGCCAGGTACATGGATAGCCATCCAAAAAGATACAGTAAGGAGGCGGCCATGGCCAAGCTCTTCCCCAGCGATATGGCCATGAAGGTGGCCATAGACGCCGTTCAGGTCTTGGGGGGATATGGGTACGTGAGGGATTTTCCTGTTGAGAAGATGATGAGGGATGCCAAGATCCTCCAGATCTATGAGGGGACCAACCAGATACAGCGCAACAACATCGCCTTGGAGCTCATCAAGGAGTTCGCCAGCAGGAGGAGGTGATGGGTAAGACGGCCTTTATCTTCCCGGGGCAAGGTTCTCAATATGTGGGGATGGGAAAGGAACTATATGAGAATTTTGCTGTTGCCAGAGAAACCTTTACCGAGGCCAACGAGGCCCTGGGATTTGGCCTCCAGAGTCTCTGTTTTCAAGGTCCAGAGGAAGAGCTGAGGTTGACGGCCAACACCCAGCCTTCCATCCTGACTGTGAGTATCGCCGCCTTAAGGGTTCTGAGGGAGGAGTTGGGGTGGGAGGCCGATTATCTTGCTGGACATAGCCTCGGGGAGTTCACCGCCTTGGTGGCGGCCGAGGCGATGAGTTTTCGTGATGCCGTCAGGATGGTTAGACTGAGGGGGAGGCTTATGCAAGAGGCGGTCCCGGTGGGGGCAGGGGGGATGGCGGCGGTCTTAGGTCTGGACAGGGAACAGGTGGAGGAGATCTGTCAGAGGGCAGCGCAGGGGGAAGTCCTCACCCCCGCCAATTTTAACTCACCCGGCCAAATAGTGGTCTCCGGACATATAAAGGCCATCGAGAGAGGGATCGTCTTGGCGAAGGAGATGGGGGCAAAGAAGGCCGTCCTCCTTCAGGTGAGCGCCCCCTTTCATTCCCCCTTGATGGAGTGCGCTGGTCAAAAGCTGGGGGCGCAGTTGGCCAAGATAGAGGTCAAGGAGTTGAAGGTCCCGGTGGTGACCAATGTGGAGGCCGAGGCGAACCTTTCTAAGGATAGGGTGCGGGATCTTCTGGTTAGGCAGGTGAGCAATCCGGTGAGGTGGGAGGAGTCGATATGCAAGATGATAGGGTGGGGGGTAGAGAGATTTGTAGAGATAGGGCCGGGCAGGGTGCTTTCGGGTTTGATGCGCCGCATAGATGGGAGAAAAGAGATCCTCCGTCTGGGGGACTTGGTGAGCCTGGAGGAATTGAAGGACCTTTCAAAACGGCCTTTAGCTGAGAGGCAGGAGAGAAGGAAAAACTAATCAGATAAGGAGGTGAGACTTAGATGTCTTTGGAGGAAAGGGTAAAAGAGCTGATCGTTCAACAGTTGGGGGTCAGCGGGAGCGAGGTAGTTCCCGAGGCGAAGTTCGTAGACGACCTAGGTGCAGATTCCTTGGACTTGGTAGAGCTGGTGATGGCCCTGGAGGACGAGTATGGGATAGAGATATCCGATGAGGATGCCGAGAAGATAATGACTGTCGGCGATGCCATGAAGTACATTCAGGAGCGCATTTAAAAAGGAGGGGGAGATGTTTCCCTCTCCTTTTAACGTCTATCCCCTTTAAAGCCTTCGGAGAAGGTTTTTCCCTGTAGCCGAGCTCTTATGAGGGGAGGCATGAAAAGATTGAGGTGGTAGCTTGAAAAGGAGGGTGGCAGTTACGGGGGTTGGCCTTGTTCTCCCCCAGGGGATCGGGATCGATCCTGTCTGGAACAAGATATGTCAAGGGGTCTCCGGGGTCGGCCCCATAACGAAGTTTGATACTACAGGCTTCGAGACCAAGATCGCCGCTGAGGTCAAGGGCTTCAGGCCCGAGGACTTTATCGAGCCGAAGGAGATCAAGAAGATGGACATATTTATCCATTATGCCCTGGCAGCGACGCGCATTGCCCTGGATGATTCAGGCCTGGAGATCACTGAGGAGAACCCTGAGAGGATTGGGGTCATTGTGGGCGCTGGTCTAGGGGGGCTGACCACCATCGAGAAGTACCATAAGGTCCTTTTGGAGAGGGGGCCGCAGAGGATTACCCCCTTTTTTATACCCATGCTTATCGCCAATGAGGCCTCAGCTCAGATCGCCATCCGTCATGGTGCCAAGGGCCCCAATTTATGTGTGGTAACGGCCTGCGCCACCGGGGCCCATTCCATCGGTGATGCCTTCCGACGCATCCAATATGGCGATGCCGATGCAATCATCGCTGGGGGGGTGGAGGCCACCATAACCCCCTTGGCCGTGGCGGGGTTTAACGCCATGAAGGCCATTTCTACCAGGAACGACGAGCCGGAGCGGGCCAGCCGCCCCTTTGATAGGGACAGGGATGGCTTTGTGATGGGGGAGGGTGCCGCCATCACGGTCTTGGAGGAGTGGGAGCATGCCCGAAGGAGGGGAGCAAGGATCTGTGCCGAGATCATTGGCTACGGGTGTAACGGTGATGCCTATCACTTGGCGGCCCCTGATCCTGATGGAGATGGGGCAGCTAGGTGTATGCAGATAGCCTTGGAGGATGCGAGGATCTCCCCGGAAGAGGTCGACTACATCAATGCCCATGGGACCTCCACAGAGCTCAACGACCTATCCGAGACGATGGCAATCAAGATGGTCTTTGGGGATTATGCCTATAAGCTCCCGGTCAGCTCTACTAAATCGATGACCGGTCATCTCCTAGGGGCTGCGGGAAGTGCCGAGGCCATCTTCTCCGTCCTCACCATTAGGGATGGGGTTATTCCCCCCACCATCAACTATGAGAACCCCGACCCCCGCTGCGATCTGGACTATGTCCCCAATGTGGCAAGGGAGAAGGATGCAAAGGTGGTTGTCTCCAACTCCTTCGGTTTTGGGGGGACCAACGCCGTTTTGGTCTTCCAGGGGGTTTGAGGGTTGAGATGCGAATAGCGGTGGCATGCGATCATGGAGGGTTTCACCTCAAAGAAGATCTGGTGATCTTCTTAAGGGAACTGGGGCACGAGGTAGAGGATCTGGGGAGTTTTGGAGAAGGGTCGGTGGACTATCCAGACCAGGGGCAAGAGGTGGCCCAGAGGGTCTCGGCCGGTGAGGTAGAGGGGGGAGTCCTCGTCTGCGGCACAGGTATCGGCATGAGCATCGTCGCCAACAAATTTCCAGGGGTGAGGGCAGCCCTCGTCCACCACATCTATGCCGCCCGCATGGCGAAGGAGCACAACGACGCCAATATCTTGGTAATGGGGGGGAGGATTGTGGGTTCCGGTCTGGCCCGAGAGATGGTCAAGACATGGTTGGAGACCGAGTTTCAGGAGGGGAGACACCTGCCCAGGTTGAGGAAGATTGAGGAGATAGAGAGGAGAAACTTCAAGAGTTGACGTATCTTAAATCCAGCCTGAGAGAAGTTGACCCGAAGATGGCGGACGCCATCGAGAAAGAGACCCTGCGTGAGGAGAACAAGATCGTCCTGATCGCCTCGGAGAATTACACCAGCGAGGCGGTCCTGGAGGCACAGGGGGGTATTCTCACCAACAAGTATGCCGAGGGCTATCCCGATAGGAGATATTATGGGGGTTGTGAATATGTAGACGTGGTGGAGAAGCTAACCATCCAACGGGCTAAGGAACTCTTTGGTGCTGACCATGCCAATGTCCAACCCCTCTCTGGTACAGCGGCCAATATGGGGGTATATTTCGCCGTCCTGCGCCCCGGTGATACCATCCTGGGGATGGACCTCTCTCACGGGGGGCATCTGAGCCATGGGTTCTCCGTCAACTTTTCGGGCAAGATGTATAAGGCGGTCTTGTACGGTGTATCGCGGGAGACGGAGTGTATAGACTACGACGAGATCCTCTCCTTGGCCAAAGAGGTCAGGCCGAAAATGATCATCAGCGGGGCCAGTTCATACTCCCGAACCATCGACTTCCGGCGCTTTCGGGAGATCGCCGATGAGGTAGGGGCATACTTGACGGCGGACATGGCCCACATTGCAGGGTTGATCGCAGCTGGGGTTCACCCCACTCCGGTCCCCCATGCCCACTTTATGACCTCTACCACCCATAAGACCCTGCGAGGTCCTCGAGGCGGCTTTATCCTTTGCCAGGAAGAGTTTGGTGACCTCATCGATAAAAGTGTCTTTCCTGGGCTGCAGGGGGGTCCCCTTATGCATGTGATCGCCGCCAAAGGGGTCTGTTTTAGAGAGGCCATGACCGAGGAGTTTAAGGCCTATCAGAGGCAGGTAATACGAAACGTCCAGGTCTTGGCTGAGGAGATGAAAGGATATGGTTTTAGGATTGTCTCTGGGGGTACGGATAACCATCTCTTTCTTCTCGATTTGACCAACAAGGGGATTACTGGGAAGGAGGCGGAAGAGGCCCTGGAGAGAGCGGGAATCACTGTGAACAAAAATGTAATCCCCTATGACCAAAGGGGCCCCATGGTCACCAGTGGGATCCGGATCGGCACCCCTATTGTGACCACTCGGGGGATGAAGGAAGATGAGATGATCCAGATCGCCTCCCTTGTCGCCGAGGTCCTTGACAGCTATCCAGACCCCCAAGTGCAGACCCGCGTGGCCCAGCAGGCAGAAGAGCTCTGCCGGAGGTTTCCCTTTTACCGGGATAGACTCCCTAAGGATTAGATGGCACGTCCAAGCTGGGATGAGTACTTTATGGAGATCACCCGGCTGGTGGCCAGCAGGTCAACCTGTCTCAGGCGGCAAGTGGGGGCGGTCATAGTAAAGGACAAAAAGATCTTGACCACTGGTTACAACGGTGCCCCCTCTGGTTTGGCCCACTGTCTGGATGTGGGATGCCTGCGGGATAAATTGGGAATACCCTCGGGGCAGAGACACGAGCTTTGTCGAGGGTTGCATGCCGAGCAAAATGCCATCATCCAGGCCGCATATCATGGGGTATCCATCAAGGGGGCCACCCTTTATTGTACCAATCTTCCTTGCATTATCTGCACCAAGATGATCATCAACGCCGGGATCACAAGGGTCGTCTATGAACAGGGATATGCCGATCCCCTGGCCCGTCAGTTGTGGGAGGAATCAAAGGTGGTCATAGAGAAGTTTAAAGGGGGATAGATGAGGTGTCCTTATTGTTCCAGTCTGCGTAATCGGGTGATCGATAGCCGCTTGAGCAAGGAAAGGGATGAGATACGTCGGCGTCGTCTCTGCACTGACTGCAACAGAAGGTTCACTACCTATGAACGAGTGGCTGAAGTCCTTCCCTTGGCGGTGAAGAGAGATGGGCGTCGGGAGCCCTTTAACAGAGAGAAGATCATGATCGGTCTGAGGAAGGCCTGTGAGAAGAGGCCTGTGAGCATGGACATCTTGGAGAAGGTGGTGGAGCGGATAGAGAGGTGGGTTCAGGAAAGGGGGGGGAGAGAGATCGCCTCCAGCGAGATCGGGGAAAGGGTCATGGAGGAATTGCAAGAGCTTGATGAGGTTGCTTATGTCAGATTTGCCTCGGTATATCGCCAGTTTAAGGATATCAATCAATTTATGAAGGAGCTAAAGGGGCTTCTCGAGAGGAGGGAGCGCAGGGGTGTTCACCGGGATAGTTGAGGGTATGGGGAGGGTGACGAAGATACAGCGGAGTGAGGAACTGATACGTTTGACCATCGCCCCCACGGTTGCGTTGACAGATATGGCAATAGGTGATAGTATTTGCGTCAATGGGGCCTGTTTGACGGTGATCGAGGGGGGGGATGGGGATTTTCAGGTGGAGGTTTCTCCGGAGACCCTGCAGAGGACAAATTTAGGATCTCTCAGGCCCAACGGCAAGGTCAACTTGGAACGGGCCCTACGCCTCAGCGACCGTCTGGGAGGACATCTGGTAACAGGCCATGTAGACGGAAAGGGATATGTAGGTGAGGTCATCAGGAGGTCGGGTTCCATGGTGATGACCATCAGGGTTTCCCCAGAGGCATCCTGTTATCTCGTGGAGAAGGGTTCAGTGGCGGTGGAGGGGGTTAGCCTCACCATAATGGGCACTCGAGGGGACGAATTTCATGTGACCATTATACCCTATACTGCTCTGAACACCACTCTTGGGGAGAAGAGGGTGGGAGATTGGGTGAACGTAGAGGTCGATATCGTCGGAAAATACGTGAAGAGGTTTTTAGAAAAGGGAGAAGGGATAGATATGGGATTCCTTGCCGAACACGGGTTTTTGCCACAGGAGGGATAGAGAAAGATGGTTAGCACCATTGAGCAGGCCATAGAGGACATCAAGGCGGGAAGGATGGTCATCCTTGTGGACGACGAGGACAGAGAGAATGAGGGGGATTTGACCATTGCGGCCGAGAAGATCACCCCCGAGGCCATCAACTTCATGGCAAAATATGGGCGGGGGCTGATATGCCTCTCTCTGACCGAGGAACAGGTGCAGAAGTTAAAACTCGCCATGATGGTAAATGAGAATACCTCCACCTTTGGTACGGCCTTCACCGTTTCAGTCGATGCCAGAAGAGGGGTGACCACGGGGATCTCGGCTGCCGATCGAGCGTCCACGATCCTGACGGTCATTGCCGACGACGCCAAACCGGAGGACTTGGTTCGGCCAGGTCATGTCTTCCCCCTGAGGGCAAGGAAGGGGGGGGTGTTGGTGAGGACAGGTCAAACCGAGGGCTCGGTGGATTTGGCCCGCCTAGCCGGTCTCAAACCTGCCGGGGTGATCTGCGAGATCATGAAAGAAGATGGCACCATGGCCAGGATGCCCGATCTGGAGGTATTTGCCAAGAGGCATGGGCTGAAGATCGTGACCATCGCCGATCTCATCAAGTATCGGTTGCAAAAGGAGTCCTTGGTGAGAAGGGTGACCACCGTCACCCTCCCTACCAAGTATGGAGGAGAGTTCATAGGGATCCTCTATGAGAACGATGTGGACCCCCACCATCACCTAGCCCTGGTGAAGGGGGAGATCGGCCCTGAGGATGAGGTCTTGGTGCGGGTCCATTCCGAATGTCTGACCGGGGATGTCTTTGGCTCATTGCGCTGTGACTGTGGGGAGCAATTGCACGCCGCCATGAGGATGATCGCCCAGGAGGGCAAAGGGGTTCTTGTCTACATGCGCCAAGAGGGGCGTGGGGTCGGCTTGGTCAACAAGCTCAAGGCCTACTGCCTCCAAGAACTGGGTAGGGACACCGTGGAGGCCAATGAGGAGTTGGGATTCAAGGCGGACTTGAGGGATTACGGGATCGGGGCCCAGATCTTAGTCGATTTGGGGCTGCATAGGGTTCGCCTCATGACCAACAATCCGAAAAAGGTCATAGGGCTGGAGGGTTATGGGATAGAGGTAGTGGAGAGTGTGCCCATTGAGGTCAGCCCCCGCCGTGAAAACATCAGCTACTTAAAGACAAAGCAGAAGAAGATGGGTCATGTCTTGAAGATAGAGGGAGCGTGATATGGCGAAGATAGTAGAAGGTAGGTTGACGGCAGAGGGTTTCCGCTTTGGGATTGTGGTGGGGCGTTTTAATAGCTTTATCACTGATAGGCTATTAGAGGGGGCATTGGATGCCCTCAGGAGAAACGGGGCTCAAGAGGACGATATAGAGATATTCCGGACCCCTGGGTCTTTTGAGATACCTTCGGTGGTCAGGCATCTGGTGGAAAAAGATAGATATGACGCCATCATTTGCCTGGGGGCGGTGATCAGGGGGGCTACCCCCCATTTCAACTATATCAGTGCCGAGGTGACCAAGGGTATAGCTCAACTTTCACTTCAGGGCCCTATCCCCATCTCCTTTGGGGTGATCACAGCCGATACGATAGAACAGGCCATAGAACGCGCGGGCACTAAGGCGGGCAACAAGGGGTGGGACGCAGCCCTGTCAGCCATTGAGATGGCAAATCTCTATCGGGAGTTGGGGGTGAAGAGGGGTTGAGGCCTGCCCAGCCTGAGGTGGGCTTTAAGTTGGGGAAGAGGCGCAGATCCAGGGAGATCGCTTTACAGATACTTTATCAGATGGAGGTCAACCCCCTTGATACCCCCGAGGTCCTGGAGTTATTTTGGAGGGACTTTCCCACATCGGAGGAGGTGAAAGGGTTTGCGTCCAGGATCGTTGAGGGGGTCCACCGACACAGAGAGGAGATTGACAGATTGATCGAAAGGTACTCAGCGCATTGGAGATTGGAGAGGATTGGCCAGGTGGACAAGAACATCTTGCGGATGGGGATCTTTGAACTCATGTACTGTGGCGACATCCCCACCAAGGTGGCCTTGAACGAGGCCATTGATCTGGGCAAGAAGTTTGGCTCGGAGGAATCGGGGGCGTTTATAAACGGCATCTTGGACAGGATCAACAAGACCGAAAGGAGGGGTAACCTGTTTATAAGGAGAGGAAGGGAGCATGATGGAGAAGGTGGATAAGATATGGATTGATGGAGAGTTTATCCGCTGGGAAGAAGCAAAGATACATGTCCTCACCCACACCCTCCATTACGGTTTGGGGGTCTTTGAGGGGATTCGCTGTTACCTGTGTCACGACGGCCACTCCGGTGTCTTCCGCTTAAAGGAGCATATCGATCGGCTCTTTGACTCGGCCCTGATCGCAGAGGTAGAGATCCCCTTTGCCCGCGAGGAGATCATGGAGGCCTGTAAGGAGACCCTGCGTGTCAACGGCCTCAAGGAAGGGTACATAAGACCCATCGTCTTCATCGGAGATGGGGCTATGGGGGTCCACCCCCAGGATAATCCTATTAGGGTAGCGATTGTGACCTGGAAGTGGGGGGCCTATCTAGGGGAGGAGGCTCTAAAGAGGGGGACGAGGGTCAAGACCTCTTCCTATACCCGCCACCATGTGAATGTAATGATGACCAAGGCCAAGATCTGTGGCAACTATGTAAACTCTGTGTTTGCCAAGCGGGAGGCGGTGCGAATGGGCTATGACGAGGCCTTGATGCTGGATACTGAAGGATATGTGTCCGAGGCCACCGGAGAGAACATATTCATGGTGAAGGACGGGCGGATCAAGACCCCGCCCCTCACCTCCATCCTATCCGGGATCACCAGAGATTCGGTCATCACCATCATCAAGGATAAGGATTTTGAGTTGATAGAGCAGAAGTTTACTAGGGATGAGCTCTATACAGCCGATGAGGTCTTTTTTACTGGCACAGCGGCCGAGGTCACCCCTGTCCGTGAGATAGACGACCGAGTCGTCGGTCTGGGAAGACCAGGACCTTTCACTAAGGAGATCCAGTCCGCCTTTTTCGGGGCCGCACGGGGTGAACTGGAGAGATATAGGGGTTGGATCTTCTATCTTTGATCCCATTTACCATGAAACTCATTCACGGTAAAATGAGCCCGGAAGTTTTTTGGCCCTTAGGAGTTTTTGAACCCCACTTCAGGGGGTTTCACCCCCTGAAACCCTTCAAAAGGAAAGGGTTCTAGGGTTCAAGGATTCAAGCTGTTTTCCCTTTGCTAAAATCCTAGACCCCTCGGATCCTAGAATCCTTGAATCCTGTATTTTACATTGGCGGGGTGAGGGCAAACCCTAATAAGGGTTTAAGATGTCCCTGGAGCTGTTGATAGATGGCTATAACCTGATCAGACAATCCCCCTATCTGAGCCAGTTCGAGGCTGTGGCCCTGGAGAGGGGGAGAGAGGCCCTGCTGGATAGGCTGGCGGCATATAAGAAGGTTAGGGGCCACAGGATAACGGTGGTCTTTGACGGGTGGGGCAGCCCCCATCTGGCCAGCAAAGACATCAGCCAGAGGGGTATGAAGGTGATCTTCACCAAAAGGGGGGAGACCGCTGACGAGTGGATAAAGAGAAAGTTGGGGGAGTTGAGGCAGGCAGCTGTGGTGACCTCTGACAGGGAAATAAGGAGTTATGCCGAGAGGTTAGGGGTGCCCTCTATTTCCTCAAGCGACTTCGAGAAAAAGATGGAGGAGGCCCTCTACTTTGGTTTGAAGGGGTTAGAGCCCGATGAGGAGGAATCAACTGGATATGTCAAGAAGGGCCCTGCCAGGCGGTTGTCCAAAAAGGAAAGGAAGAAGAAATCGATATGGGAGAAGCTATGATCTCCCCCATATCCTGTTCTCCTGCCCCCGCAGCAGCCTTTTTATGTTTTCTTTGTGTCGATAGAAGATCAACCCCCCCACGATAAGGCTCAAGATCAGATAAGACCCGGGATATCCCAGCAGCCAGATCAGCAGGGGCATGGCCGCAGCAGCCGAGAGCGACCCCACAGAGACCCTCTTACTTATTATTACCCCCCCAGCAAAGACAAAGAGGTTAAGAAAGATTGCTAGGGGTACCAAGGGTAGGTAGAGACCCAACGCCGTGGCCACCCCCTTTCCCCCCCTGAATCTTAGATAGATGGGAAACAGATGTCCCAAGAGGGCCCCCAAGGCCACGGCAGCGACCCATGGATTTTCCCTGCCGAGCCACAGGGCCACAACGACCGGGATCAAGCCCTTGAGGCAATCACCGAGCAATGTAAGCACCCCGAGGACCCTGCCGGCCGTGCGCAGGACGTTGGTGGCACCGATGTTGCGACTCCCCCTCTGCCTTGGGTCTACCCCGGCAAAGACCCTGGAGAGGAGGAGCCCCGTGGGGATGGAACCCAGGAGGTAGGCAAAGAGGACGAGGAGGATATTGATGACCATTGTACCCCCTCTATGAGGTCAAAAAGATGGTCGGGATGACTGGATTCGAACCAGCGACCCCCGCGTCCCGAACGCGGTGCTCTACCAGGCTGAGCCACATCCCGATGTCTTCAAAATACACTACCTTTCCCTGGCTGTCCAGTCCTTAAAAAGGTTGACAATAGGACATAATTGGTGAAAATGGGGGAGATGGGCGAGATAATATGGATTCTTGAATCCACGGGGGGCGAAAGGTTCCCTTACCGTCTCAGCATAAAAAGGGGAGAGGAAGTGCTCCTCTGTCTCAGGGTTCAAGACCGCTGGCCTGGAGGCAAGGGGAATATATTCTGCAAGAGGGAGGAAGGCAGAGTATGGTCACCCCCTGTGGCCGAAGTAGAACGGGTCCCGGTGGTCGCACTCAAGCGTTATGGCAAGAGATTGGCGGTCGTCCTCGATAGAGGGAGGAACAAGAGGTGCGAATTCCTTTTTCTTAAAAAGAGATATAAGACCAAAGAGGGAGAGTACGAGCAGATATTCTGGCGAACCCAACAGGCCCTCAAGGAGCGCAGGCCCAGGGTAAAACTGACGGCCCAAGGCACCTCCTTCCTCCATGTGGCCATCGATGTCAATGAGAAATACCCCTGGAAATTCAGTGGGTGTAAGGTCACCAGGGAGAAATTGCCGGTGGGAGACTATGGCGTGATGGGGGCAGAAGGGCCTTTGGCCATTGTTGAAAGGAAAACATTGGAGAATTTGTTGGCGGAGTTCGGGACAATGTCCGTGTTGCACCAACAGCTTGGCGAGCTTGAGGTCTATAGGTATGCGGCCTTGGTAATTGAGGCAAACTACTCTGATTTCCTCAGCTCGGCGAGGGTGAAGTTCTACCGCTCTACATTTGTGGCCAAGGCCATTGCCGAGCTATTTGCCCTCCATCCCAAGCTCAATATCGTCTTTGCTGGCAGCCGCAAGCTTGCCAGGGAATGGACTTTGAGGTTCTTCTCGGCCATTCAGTCACACGAGAAGGATGTGCCTCCTGCTGTGGTCAGGGAGGCAGTGGCGGCATATAGCACTCAACCTTCTTTTCAGGGAGGTAGTTACTACGGGGTAAAGAAAAAGGTAATGGAGGAGATGCCCCCACAGTTCACCATCTCCCTGCTAAGGGAGTCGTGTCCGGATGTCCCCCAGGCCACCATTAGAAAAGTCCTGAACGACCTGAAGAGGGAGGGAAGGCTCATGAGTCATGGTCGAGGGTTAAAGAGCTATTGGGAAAGGCTGGATGGGGGTGAAGGCGATCCAGAGTAAGTGATCATCCAAGCCCTCACGGAGGCGCTTTCCGAATCATTCTTTTACTTGCTACAGGGACTCCAGTTTTTTCCCTCTCCCCTGGGGGAGAGGGAAAAATGACAATGGTAAAGGTACCGAAACTCGAAGGCCTGCAGGATCACCATCTGGGCCCTTTCACCCTCCAGGTTCAGTGCAGGCCCAAACGCAAGGTCGGCCACTTTGACCTTGATCTCTTCTTTACAAACAAAAAGGGCAAGGGCAGCCGCGATCCCATTATCACCGGGATCTACAGCAAGGGGAACCCGGCGCACAATATCCACGGATGGCTCGATATCCACTACCTCGACCGACTGACCTTTGAGGACGGCGCATCCGTGGTCCTCAGCGAGCAAGACGATCTGGCTGAAGATCTGTTTCAAGTGCTAGGCAGTGTCATCACGCCAGGGGGCTTGATCATCGTTTCCTACATTACCGATATTGCCTGGGGGTTTGAAAGCCCCCTGCACGAGATAACCCGCCGTTGTCTCGGGGTGAGTTCGTTGAATATTCCCCCTGCGGCCACCACCCTGGGCAGACTCCTGGTTGCTGCCGGTTGTTGCAACATCAAGGGCGGGGCCTACGATGTGCAGGGCTCCAGTCGCCTGGCCGGTGAAAAGTTACCTAACAGAGAATATGAGGCAAGATTTACTCAAAAACTAATTGAACAACTTAAGGAATACTTGGCGAGAGAACCCAACTCCGAGTTCATGCGACTTGAAGAGATTTGCCGAGCCAATGCTACCAATATCTTGGACCATATCACAAAAATATCCTGACAACGGGTTCCGCTTTGTTATTTTTCAAATGCTAAAATTGGTTCATAGCCTACCTATGAGGGATTGAAACACCAATGACAAAATTTGTCAGCAAAAGTGACACTTTTTTCATAGCCTACCTATTAAGGGATTGAAACCAACAAATGATTCAAAGCTCTCCCAGTCTTGACTAAAGGTATTTTGGGGTTTATTTTATAACAAATGGCACGTGAGGCGGAGTACAAGAACTTTGAGGCGACATCTCTCTTTTGCCCCCGTTGCAAGATGGCGACCCCTGTGCGTAAAAGGCTCCTCCTTGTCCTGCCCGACGGGGAAAAATACGAATATCTATGTGCCCGTTGCGGTTGCTCGGTAGGGGACAAGACCGAAAGGGGGGAGACGGAGTTTCACCTCATCCTTCCCTAAGCAGGGCAAAAAAATCCTTGCTTTTTAAGATTAAATGTGTTAAATAGTATCTAAATTAATCCTGCTTTAAAAAGCGGGTATTCTAACCCGCTTTTTTGTTAAGGTCTCAATAATTGGTTGTGGACGAAAAGGCGATGTTGAAAAGGGTCGAGGGTATGCTTCAGCCCCTCCTTGAGTCTGAAGGGCTCTCTTTGGTGGACATCGAATACAAATGGGAACGGGGAGGCTGGGTCCTCAGGGTCTACATAGATAAGGAGGGGGGGGTGACGGTGGATGACTGTGTCCAGGTGAACAAGGAGTTGGGGCAGCTTTTAGATGTGGAGGATATAATACCCACCTCTTATTCCCTGGAGGTCTCATCCCCTGGGCTCGACAGGCCCCTGAAGAAAGAAGAGGACTTTATCAAATACTCCGGGAAAAAGGTGCGGATAAAGACCAGAGACTATGTCTCAGGCAGGAGGAACTTCAAAGGGGATTTACTCGGCTGCGCCGAGGGAAAGGTCATGGTGAAGGTGGAAGGGAGGGAGGTCTTTATGATACCTCTCTCTTCCATCATTAAGGCTAACCTTGAGATAGAGATGAGTCGATTGTGAGGGGCGTTGAGATGGCTCAAAACTTAAATTATTTCATCGAACAGGTTGAAAGGGATAAAGGGATAGATAAGAAGGTGATTATTGAGGCCCTGGAAGATGCCCTGCTGAAGGCCTCGAACAAGAGATACGGTCCCCATAAGGATATCGAGGTCCATTATAACGAGGAATTGGGAGAGATCGAGGTATTTCAGTTTAAGACTGTGGTGGAAGAAGTACAAGACCCTGATCTGGAGATCTCCATGGAGGAGGCCAGAGAGATGGACCCTGAGGTGGAGATCAGGGACAGCTTGGGGATCAAACTGAGCATCGATGACTTGGGTAGGATAGCAGCTCAGACTGCCAAACAGGTCGTCATTCAAAGGGTCAGGGATGCGGAGGGAGAGACCATCTATAATGAGTATAAGGACCGCAAGGGTGAGGTGGTCACGGGTTTCGTCCAAAGGATTGAACGAGGCAACATCTTTGCGAACATAGGTAGAACAGAGGCCATTTTGCCTCAGAGGGAACAAGTCCCACGCGAGGTATATAAGAGGGGAGACCGTATCCGGGCCTATATCTTTGATGTTCAAAAAACTCCTATTGGTTGTCAAATTTATCTATCCAGAACCCACCCTGGCCTTTTGACCAAGTTCTTTGAATTAGAGGTCCCTGAGATCTCCGAGGGGATAGCGCAGATTGTGAGTGTGGCGAGGGAACCTGGAGAGAGGTCCAAGATAGCCGTTTACAGCAATGACCCCGATGTGGATCCCGTCGGGGCATGTGTGGGTATGAAGGGTTCCAGGGTGCAGAGTGTGGTGCAGGAATTGAGGGGAGAGAAGATAGACATCATCCCCTGGAGCAATGATCCAGCAAAGTTTGTATGTAACGCCCTATCTCCTGCCAAGGTATCCAAGGTCTACATCAATGATGATGAAAGATATATGGAGATCGTAGTGGCGGACGATCAACTATCCTTGGCCATCGGCAAGCGGGGGCAAAATGTCCGCCTGGCGTCTAAGCTTACGGGGTGGAAGATCGACATAAAGAGTGAATCGAAGATGGAGAAACTCTCCGAAGAGGTGGTTGAACGTCTCAGGGCCATACAGGGGGTAGGGGAGATCATCGCCAGGGTCCTCTACGATGAGGGATTTTACACCATCGAGGATGTGGCCGAGGTGGATGGTGAGGAATTGGGGAGGATCTGCGGCATCGGCGATAAGAAGGGAGGAAAGATTGTGGAGGCTGCCAGGGCCTTGGTTGGTACCACCTCCGTTTCAGAAGAGGAGAGATTGGAGCGGGTCAGGCGGGGAGACGATCCTGTGGAGAGATTGCCTGGGGTGGGGGATAAGACCAGTTCCCTCCTGCAGGAGGAAGGGCATGCATGTGTGAGGGATATTTTTCAGGCTGATGCTGGAGATCTTTCTAAGATCCCCGGTTTTAGTCGTAAGAAGGCGGAGAACTTGATTCAAGCAGCCAAAGACTATATAGATCGAGGAGAATGAGGACCAAACATGTTCCCATCAGGACCTGTCTGGGGTGTGGTCAGAAAAGGGAAAAGGGGGAAGTGGTGAGGATTGTGATCAAGGACGGGGGCCTGGTGGTGGATGAAAGCGGAAAACTCCCCGGTAGGGCGGCGTATCTTTGCCCACAGGAAGGATGTATTAGCTCTCTCCTCAGGAAGAAGGGGAGATTGTCCTATACCCTACGGGTCTCCTTGCCCTATGGAGCAGAAGAGGGCTTTTTAAGGGGGCTTTTGAGAGAAAGAGAGGGGGAGGAATAAGTTTATGGAGGAAGAAAGGAAGGTAGAGATCATAGAACAAAGGATCAAGTCTACCGTCATCCGCAGGCGCAAAAGGGTATTGGAGGCGGAGCCGGCCCTGGAGGAGAAGGAGGTCGAGGAGGCAAAAAAGGAAGTAGCGGCAGCCGTCCCTGAAGCGGCTCCAGAGCCCTCTGCCCCCCAAATCAAAGAAAAGGAGGAAGTCTCTAAACCCAAGAAGGCGGCTGAAAAGAAAGAGCCCAGGGTCGCCAGGATACCCAAAGGAAAGGTGAGGGCTGCTAGGGTGATAGGGAAGGTGGATCTGATACCCCCCGAAACGGCGGAGGCTGCCCGCGATGAGAGGGCCCCTAAAATCATAGAAGAGGTGACCACAGAGGTATTGATCGAGGAGGTAAAGGGCGAGAAAGAGAAGAAGGTAGGCAGAAGGGAGAAAAAGGAGCTTGAGGAGAGACCCAAAAAGAGGCCCAGAAAGAGGAGAGAGGTTATCACCATCGAAGAAGAAGAGACCGAGGAGGTCTCCAGGACGCGAAGGGGGGAGAGGGTCTTTACCGTGCCCAGACCTGCCAAGAAGAAGGTGGCCACCCGTCCTTACCTAAAGCCCCAAATCACCACCCCCAAACCTATTAAGAAAGTGATCAAGATCTCTGAGGTGATCTCTGTGGGAGAATTGGCCCAAAGAATGGGGGCTAGGGTGGGAGAGGTGATCAAGAAATTGGTGGACCTGGGGATAATGGCCAACGCCAATCAGACCATCGATGTGGATACCGCCTCCTTGGTGGCCAGTGAATATGGCTATGATGTGGAGAGCGCCGCCATTGATGTGGATGAGATCCTGCAGAGGATTGAAGATCCTCCCGAGAAACTCCTTCCCCGTCCCCCTGTGGTTACCATTATGGGGCATGTGGACCATGGGAAGACCCTTTTGCTCGATGTCATCAGGGAGTCCCGTCTGGTAGATGAGGAGGCTGGAGGCATCACCCAACATATAGGGGCCTATAAGGTGGAGCTTGATAAGGGGACTATAGTCTTTATCGATACCCCAGGACATGAAGCCTTTACCGCTATGAGGGCCAGGGGGGCCCAGGTAACGGATATCGTAGTGCTTGTTGTGGCGGCCGACGATGGGGTGATGCCCCAAACCATTGAGGCCATTGATCACGCCAAGGCCGCTCAGGTACCGATTATCGTGGCCATAAATAAAATAGACAAACCTGAGGCAGACCCAGACAAGGTTAAGCGAGATCTGCCCGAATTGGGCCTTGTCCCCGAGGAATGGGGAGGGCGAACTCTTTTCGCTGAGGTATCCGCCAAGAAGAAGATTAGGATAGATGATTTGTTGGAGTTGATCCTCTTGCAGGCGGAGATGTTGGACCTCAAGGCCAACCCCGACAAACCCGCCAGGGGTGTGGTTATCGAGACCAGACTGGATAGGGGGCGAGGTCCGGTGGGGACCGTGATAGTCCAAGAGGGAACCCTTAAGGTTGGCGATGTATTTGTTTCAGGGGCTACCTATGGCAGGATGAGGGTCATGTTGGATGAGAGGGGGAGGAAATTGCGAGAAGCAGGACCGGCCACACCAGTAGAGGTGGTCGGCTTCACCGGGATACCCGATGCAGGGGATGACCTTATCTGTGTGGAGAGCGAAAAGGTGGCCAAAGAGGTCAGTCTTCTTCGCCAAAAGAGGTTAAGGGACCAGGGGGAGGTGAGACCGGAGAAGTTGTCCCTGGAGGATCTCTATGAGAAGGTTCAGCAAGGGGAGATGAAGGAGTTAAGGGTGGTCCTCAAGGGAGACACCCATGGTTCCATTCAGGCCATCCGTGAGGCCCTGGAGAAGTTGAGCACCGAGGAGGTAAAGGTTGATGTCATCCATCAAGGAGTAGGGGGGGTCTCGGAGACGGATGTAAACCTGGCCGCTGCCTCTGATGCCGTTGTCATCGGATTTAACGTGCTGCCCCTTGGCAAGGTGAGGAGCCTAGCAGAGAGGGAAAAGGTAGATATAAAGATATATAATATCATCTATGAGGTCACCAAGGATGTCGAGAGAGCCATTAAAGGGTTGCTCGGGCCGGTAAGGAAGGAGGTCATCCTTGGCAGGGCGGAGGTGAGGGAGCTCTTTCGCGTTTCCAAGGTTGGGGTGGTGGCCGGCAGTTATGTGACCGAGGGGAAATTGGTCAGGGGTGCAACGGTAAGGCTCCTCAGGGGTGGAGAGGTGGTTCATGAAGGGCATGTCACCTCACTGAAGCGTTTTAAGGATGATGTAAAAGAGGTACAGGACGGCTATGAGTGTGGCATAGGTGTGGAGGGATATAATGACTGGCAAGAAGGGGATGTCATCGAGGCATATACCTATGAAGAGGTAGAACGTTAGAAAAAGGAGAAAGGAGATGGTGGTGGGGGTATGCCATCTTGATCTCATCCTCCCCGAAGGGTCCTGTCTGAAGCGCAAGAGGCAGATCACCAGAAGTCTCATGGCGAGGGTGAAAGATAAATTCAATGTCTCTATCTCCGAAGTGGGTGGGCAAGATTTATGGCAGAGGACCCAAGTGGGGATATGCCTGGTGGGAAACGACAAGAGGTTTATCAATTCTTCCCTGGACAAAGTGATCGATTACATAGAAAGGATGGAAGTGGTCGAGGTGGTCAGATCAGAGATGGAGTTTTTGGATTTTAACTATGATGAGGTTTAAGAGGTCAGAGAAGGTGGGGGATATGATCAGGGAAGAGGTTTCTCAGATCCTTATCAAAGGGCTTAAAGACCCGCGGATAGGGTTTGTCACCATTACCAAAGTCGCTGTCTCAGATGATCTGAGAATGGCCAAGATCTACTATAGCGTTTTTGGTAAAGAGAAGGAGAAAGAGGAATCCTATAGGGGGTTGGAGAGCGCCAAGGGTTACATAAAGAGGGAGCTGGGCCGAAGGGTTAGGCTGAAGTATATGCCTGAGATCACCTTTATTTTTGATGAATCATTGGAATATGGGAGTCATATAGAGGAGCTATTGCGGGGCCTGAAGGATAAGGAGGAGGGTTGATGGCGGGGTTTTCCCATGGGGTGAACGGCCTTTTAGTAGTGGATAAACCAGAGGGGATTGCCTCTTACGATGTGGTGCGCGAGCTAAAAAGGGGAATAAAGAGGGTAAGGATCGGTTATCTGGGGACACTCGACCCTTTGGCCACAGGGGTCCTCCCCCTCTTGTTGGGAGAGGGAACGAAACTGGCCCCCTTTTTAGAAGGAGGGACTAAGGTCTATGAGGCCACCCTACACCTGGGGGTAACCACCGATACCCAGGACAGGGAAGGGGAGAGGCTCAGGGAGGAAGATTTGGACGGCTGTGATCTCTCCTCCCAGAGGGTGGAGGCGGTACTCCAGCAATTTAGGGGGAAGATAAGGCAGTTGCCCCCCATGTACTCCGCCTTAAAACATAGAGGAAAGCCCCTCTATAAGCTCGCCAGAAAAGGGAAAGAGGTTGAGAGGGAACCCAGGGAGGTGGAGATCTATGAGCTACGGGTAAAGGACATCAATCCACCTTATCTCCACCTTCATATCGAATGCTCCAAGGGGACATACATTCGTACCTTGGCCCATGATATCGGGGGAGAATTGGGCTGTGGCGCCCATCTGGCAAAGCTGTGCAGGACAAAAAGTGGCCCTTTCTCCCTGAAGGATGCCCTTTCCCTGGAAGAAATTAAAGAGCTGATGAGAAAAGTGGAATTGGAGGAGCGGATTCTTCCCCTATCTCAGGCCTTGGGTTTTTTGCCTGCGGTCGAGGTGGGACAGGATTGGGCCTTTCGGGTCCGTCAGGGCCAGGCCATAATCTTGGATGGGCTTCCTCTTGGGTGCAAGGAGAATGAGGGACTGGTTCGGGTGCTTTTGGCAGAAGGGGGAGGGCTTGTTGCCGTAGGGAGTCTTAAAAGGGGGGAGAAGGGCCTTTTACTCAGGCCCCTGAGGGTATTTCATGATGTAATATTTACAAAACCCTCTCTTAGTGATAGAGATAAACTAAAGAATACGGATGGATCAGGGAGGAAAGTAAATGGTTTTGGATGCCGAGAGGAAGAAGGAGGTCATAGAACAATTCAGGTTGCACGATAAAGATACCGGGTCTTCCGAGGTGCAGATAGCGCTGCTCACCGAGAGGATAAACTATCTGACGAGACACTTCAAGATGCACAAGAAGGATCATCACTCCCGCCGAGGTCTCCTCAAACTGGTCAGTCTGAGGAGATCCCTCCTCGATTATCTAAAACGTCAAGATGTGGCGAGTTACCGAAGCCTGATCGAACGGCTGGGGATCAGGAAATAGCGCTTTGTTCTAGGAAGGAGATGAGTTATATGAAGAAGAAAGTGGATAGAGAATGGGCTGGACGGCACCTTTCAATTGAGACCGAGGGGGTTGCCAGGCAGGCCGATGGCGCCATCCTTGTCCAATATGGAGAGACCGTGGTCTTGGTCACGGCGGTGTCCAATAGGGAGCCGAGGGAGGGGGTGGACTTCTTCCCACTAACGGTGAACTATATTGAGATGACCTATGCGGCAGGCCGGATCCCCGGGGGCTTCTTTAAGCGGGAGGGGCGTCCTACCGCCCGAGAGATCCTTTCCTCCCGTCTGATAGACAGGAGCATCAGACCCCTTTTTCCCAAGGGATTCCTCAACGAGACCCAGGTGATCGCCACGGTGCTTTCCGCCGATCAACAGAACGATCCCTCCATCTTGGGGATGATCGGGGCCTCGGCTGCCCTGCAGGCATCGAACATCCCCTTTATGGGGCCTGTTGCAGGGGTCAAGGTGGGTAGAACAGACGGGGATTTTATTATCAATCCCACTACGGACGATTTGGAAAGGAGTGACTTGGACCTTATCGTAGCGGGGAACAGAGAGGGGATGGTGATGGTAGAGGGAGGGGGCAGGATTGTAGATGAGCAGGTGCTTCTTGAGGCAATCTTCTATGGCTATGAGGCCCTCAAACCGATCCTTGACATACAGGATGAGCTTAGGGAGATCTGCGGAAAGGACAAAAGGCCGTACGTCCCCCTGGGAGAGGGTGGTCCCCTCTGGGAGGAGGAGAAGGGATTTGTAAAACCCCTCCTTCAAGATGCCTTCCATATCTCTTGCAAGATTGAGCGCAGAGACAGGATAAACGAGATATTTCAGGAGGCCATGGAGAGATTCGGCGGGGCAGAGAGAGAGTTTAGCTCCGAGGTGAAGAGGGCCTTTGAGGATGCTGAGCGAGAGGTGGTACGCTCCTCCATCTTTAAGGACAAAAAGAGAATCGATGGAAGGGGTCTTGTTGACATCAGGCCGGTTAGCTGTGAGGTGGGCCTACTACCTCGTACTCATGGTTCAGCCCTCTTCACCAGGGGAGAGACGCAGGTCTTGGCCGTCACCACCTTCGGCACATCTGAGGACGAGCAGAAGGTGGAGTCCCTCTTGGAGGGGGAGATATATAAGACCTTCATGCTCCATTACAACTTCCCCCCTTTCTGTGTAGGGGAGGTATCCTTTTTGCGCTCACCCAGCCGGCGGGAGATCGGACATGGCGCCCTGGCCGAGAGGGCCCTGCTGCCTGTTTTGCCTTCTGCCGAGGAGTTTCCCTATACCATCCGCGTGGTCTCTGAGGTATTGGAGTCCAATGGCTCCTCCTCCATGGCCACTGTTTGCGGCGGTTGCCTCTCCTTGATGGACGCAGGGGTTCCCATAAAGGCCTCAGTGGCAGGTATCGCCATGGGCCTGATGAAGGAGGATGATCAGGTGGCCATTCTCACCGACATCGTCGGGGACGAAGATCATCACGGCGATATGGACTTTAAATTGGCCGGGACCACAGAGGGGATCACCGCCCTTCAGATGGATGTGAAGATTCCTGGTCTTAGTCGGGACATCATGGAAAAGGTCCTCCACCAGGCCAGAGAGGCCCGACTTTATGTCCTCGATGCCATGAGTAATACCTTGGATAAGCCGAGAAAGGACCTCTCCAAACACGCCCCCCGCATCGTGACCATCCAGATCAACCCGGATCGAATAAAGGATGTCATCGGACCCTTGGGTAAGAATATCAAGTCCATCGTTGAAAAGACAGGGGTGAAGGTGGACGTCGAGGATAGCGGGATTGTAAAGATCGCCTCCCCTTCTGCCGAGGCCATCGAGGAGGCTATAGCCCTGGTAAGGAAGTCGTCCCAGGAGGCAGAGGTGGGGGGGGTATACACGGGAAAGGTCAAGAAGATCGTTGACTTCGGCGCCTTCCTTGAGATCCTACCCGGGGTGGAAGGTCTGGTACACATCTCCCAATTGGCAGAGGGAAGGGTGGGAAAAGTCTCTGATGTCCTAAGGATGGGGGATGAGATAAAGGTAAAGGTCATCGAGATAGACAGCAACGGCAAGATCAAGTTGAGCCGTCGGGCAGTCCTATTAGAGGAGCGGCAAAGAGGGAGACGTGAAGGTGAGGAGAAGAGGTTTTGATCACCTTCCATCACCCGATTCAAAGAGCAACAAGGCCGAAGAGATCGGTCTTTTTTTGTAAACCCTCATGAGGGTTTCTCCATATCCCCGCAATGAAAATACAGGATTCAAGGGACCTAAGATTTTAGCAAAAGAAAAACCACTTGAATCCTTGAAACCAACCCTTTCTTTTTGAAGGGTTTCAGGGGGCGAAGCTCCTTGAAGTATGGCCGAGAAGGGAGTTGAAGGCTGAGACATTATCAAGCGTTTTTTCATACTGTGTATTTTCAAGGGAATGGGACTCTATCAGAAGAGCGTATTAGATAATGGAATCAGGGTGGTGACGGAGGTGATCCCGAACCTGGAGTCAATCTCCCTTGGGATATGGATTACCACAGGGTCCAGGGATGAGGAGGCCAGGGAGAACGGCCTTTCTCACTTCATTGAACACCTACTCTTTAAGGGGACGAAGAGACGCAGCGCATTTGATATAAGTAGGGAGATAGAGTCGGTGGGGGGAAGCATCAACGCCTTTACCGGAAAGGAGTACACCTGCCTCCATGCAAAGGTCCTCCATAAAGACGTTGTCTTGGCCATAGATATATTAGCCGATATCCTTGCCAACTCCGTCTTTGACCCCCAGGAGATAGAGAGGGAGAGGATGGTGGTCCTGCAGGAAATAAAGATGGTCGAGGATACCCCCGATGACTACATCCACGACCTCTTCCACCGTTCCTTTTGGGGGGATCACCCCCTGGGATACCCGGTAGCTGGGGCGCAGGAGAATGTCCTCTCCTTCCAACGCGACCAGATCGTCACCTTCTTTCAGGAAAACTACACCCCGGACAAGCTGATCGTGGCTGCAGCAGGGAGGCTGGATCACCAACAGATGGTGAGGATGGTAGAGGCCCAGCTCGGCCATCTCAAGCCTGGCCGTTCTATGGCAAAGCGTGAGGGGACTCAGGGAGGAAAGGTACGGATAAAGGTCAAATACCGGGATCTAGAGCAGATTCACTTCTGCCTAGGGACCAAGGGTATCCATTATGGTCACAGTCTCAGGTTTGCTGGCCATGCCCTGAACACCATGCTGGGGGGAAACATGAGCTCACGGCTCTTTCAGGAGATCAGGGAGAAGAGGGGTTTGGCCTATAGCATATACTCCTTCCTCAACACCTATACCGATACCGGCCTTTTCGGGGTCTATGCCGGCACCACCAAGGATGAGGTACAGGAGGTAGTTGCCTTAATTCTTCAAGAATTAAAGGCCATAAGGGCGGGGAGGATAAGGACGGAGGACCTGTTGGCAGCCAAGGAATATCTAAGGGGGGGTATGATACTTAGCCTGGAAGGTTCCGAGGGGAGAATGAGCAGGCTGGCCAAGAATGAGATCTATTTCAGCCGCCACATACCCCTGGAAGAGGCCCTGCAGGAACTGGGTGGGGTTTCGGAAGAGGGTATTGCCTATGTAGCCCATGAGATGCTCGATTCCCGTACCCTCTGTCTCACCCTTTTGGGGACCATAGAGGAAGGGGAGCTCCCTTGGAAGGGATTGGATCTGTGAGATGGTGAGGGTGCAGGTGAGGAGGTTAAGGGGGGATGGGGCAAGGCTCCCCCAGTATATGACGCCGTATTCCTCAGGGATGGATCTTTTCGCCTGCCTGGAGGAAGGGGAGGTTACCTTGGCCCCAGGCCGATGGCGCCTCATCCCCACTGGGGTTGCTATTACCCTACCAAAGGGGTACGAGGCCCAAGTGAGACCCCGTAGCGGGCTGGCCCTGAGGCATGGTGTGACCCTGCTCAACTCCCCTGGGACCGTCGATGCCGACTACCGGGGCGAGATAGGGGCGATCCTTATCAACCTAGGGGATAGGCCCTTCGTCATCAGGGATGGTGACAGGGTTGCCCAGTTGGTCATCCATCAGGTCTGCCGTGCAGAGCTACAGGAGGTGGATGAACTGCCCGTCAGCACCAGGGGTGAGGGGGGATTTGGGCACACGGGCCTTTGAGGGAGGAGCGGGATGAAGATAGGTATCATGGCCGATTCCCACGACCATGTGCAGATGATAGAGCGGGCCTGCGAGCTATTCAACACCGAAGGGGTGGAGATGGTGATCCATGCGGGGGACTATATCGCCCCCTTTTCCCTTCATCCCCTCAATCATCTCCTCAAGTGCGACTATTTAGGTGTCTTCGGCAACAACGATGGAGAGCGGCTGGGACTGCAGAAGGCATCTGAAGGCAGGCTCCACCCCCCGCCGGCGGAATTCGAACTAGGGGGTTGGAAGGTTCTAGTGGCCCATGAGATGCCTATTTTGGAGGCCGTGCAGGCCAGCGGAATATATCGCCTCATCGTCTATGCCCACACCCATATCCCCGAGGTAAAGAGGGAGGGTGAGACCCTGGTGGTGAATCCAGGGGAGTGCGGCGGATGGCTCTATGGGCGTTGTACCGTGGCCATCGCCCGTTTAGAGGCAATCGAAGCCAAGATTGTAGACCTATGAAGGAAGAGATTCTGGACCCCTTCCTCCACTACCTGGCGGTGGAAAAGGGTCTTGCCCGCAACACCCTCGAGGCCTATAGCCGAGACCTTATCGCCTACCTGGACTTTTTGGAACAGGAGGGAATTTCTTCCCTCTCTGAGACCACTAAGCTCACCGTCATGGCCTTTGTCCTGTCATTGAGAAAGAGGGGGCTTTCGCTCAGGAGCATCACTAGGGCCTTAGTAGCCCTGCGCGGCCTGTACAGATACCTCTCTCAAGAGGGATATCTGGAGGTTAACCCCTTAGAGGATATGGAGCTTCCAAGGGTGAGTCCAACCCTACCCCATGTCCTCTCCGTTCAGGAGGTGGAAAGGCTATTGGCACAACCCGATGCTGGGACCCCTCGGGGGATCAGGGATGGGGCGATGCTGGAACTCCTCTATGCCACGGGGATGAGGGTCTCGGAGCTTGTCGATCTCCCCATAGGTGGGCTGAACAGGGATGTGGGGTTCGTGACGGTCAGGGGAAAGGGGAGTAGAGAGAGGATCGTCCCCATCGGGGAGGTGGCCATGGAAAAGGTAGGGATATACCTGGAGAGGGTGAGGCCGGTCATCCTCAAGGGGAGGGAAAGCCCCTATCTCTTCTTGAACAACAGGGGGGGGAAGCTCAGCAGGCAGGGGTTTTGGAAGATCTTGAAGAATTATGCCCTCCGAGCCGGGATCACCAAGAGGATCACCCCCCATACCCTGCGTCACTCCTTTGCCACCCATCTCCTGGAGCGGGGGGCGGATCTCAGGTTCGTCCAGGCGATGCTGGGCCATGTGGATATCAGCACCACCCAGATCTACACCCATGTAAACCAGGAATATCTCAAACGGCTTCACCGCCAATTCCACCCCAGGGCATGATCTGCATCTAGCTTATAGTTTTATGGAGGCAGACCCTTCGTCCATTTGGTGCTAAATCTATTATAGAAATATGTCAGTCGCTTCATATAATAGCATATAAGAGGGAAATCAAAGATTTCCCTAAATTGCCTTCGACAACTTCTTTTATCCGCAATATGATGAGCAAAATGGCCTGCCTTCGTCCCCCTCCTTGACAGACAGGTAAAAGAGTTCTATTTAACAGATATACAACCAATCTCTTCTTCAGAGAATCCACTTACCTGTCAAGGAGTCGGGTTTGCTATTTGTTCCCAAGATCTTATGCTAAAATGGATAAAGATAACCATTATATGAAATTTTAGCATCTACAAGCCATAATAAACAGGAGATGGTTGCGAGGCATATCAATTAACAGAGGATTTCATCAAAGGGAAAAGAGAAGATTAAATATGAAATGCTTAATCATCGCTGCAGGACGGGGAAGCAGACTGTCAACTAAGGTCGATTCAAAGCCCCTTATTCCACTTCTGGGATTATCCCTTATTGAACGGGTGATATTAACCGCAAAGAAGGGCGGTCTAACGGATTTCTATGTGGTAACAGGATACAATGGTGAAAAGGTAAGGAAATATCTTAACAGATTTAGCCAGAGCAGAAATATAAATATAACCCATATCACAAATGAAGAATGGGAAAGGGGAAACGGCATATCTGTGCTCAAGGCAAAAAAACTATTAAATGAGAATTTTGTCCTGTTGATGGGGGATCATATCTTTGACGAATCGATACTGGTAAGGCTAAAGGATGAGAAAATAGCCGATGGCGAAGTTATGCTGGCTGTAGATTATAACATTAAAACCAATAAGCTTGTTGATGTTAATGATGTTACCAAAGTTCTTGTCGAAGAAAACAGGATTTTAGATATAGGAAAGAATATCAAGAAATATAACGCTTATGATACAGGAATTTTTCTTTGTTCTCCGGCAATATTCACCGCCATTGAAGAAAGTTTACATAATGACGACAGCTCTCTTTCAGGAGGGATAAGGGTGCTGGCCAGCAAGGGAAAGGCTAAAGCCTTTGATATTAAAGGTGATTTTTGGATTGATGTGGATGATGATGAGGCATTTAAGAAAGCGGAAAAACTATTACAGGGTAATTTAATAAAACCTGCTGATGGTTTAATTTCTCGATATATAAATCGAAAATTTTCTACCAGGATATTCACACCATTACTTCTTAAAACCCACAGAGGAATCACTCCTAATCAGGTCTCAATACTGAGCTTTATTGTAGGTCTTATAAGTAGTTTATATTTTTTTCTCGGCCATGCCATTATAGGGGCTTTATTGATACAAATATCAAGCATATTAGATGGTTGTGACGGAGAGATAGCACGGCTTAAGCATATGCAATCTTCATTAGGTGATTTCATTGATGCGGTTCTTGACCGCTATGTTGATGGTCTCATCTTTTTAGGGATTTTTTATTATTCATTAATAGGAATAGGAAATAAAGAGACTTTTGGATTTTATTGGAGTCCTTTAATTATCTTTATTATCTTTGGATTCGCTATTTTAGGACATTTGATGATTAGTTATACTTCCGCAAAGTCAGTAGCTAATTTTGGCTACAAATATAAAGGGAAATTGATTGCTGCTGGAAGAGGCAGAGACTTTAGACTGTTTTTACTTTTCATAGGTGGAATGATGACGTATTTTCATCCGATTTTTGTATTATTTGCCGTGATTATTATAGCCATTCAGGCTAATAGAATTGTAATATTGAGAACATTTTTGTCATGGGATTATTTTCTAAAGAGGGATTCTCTCATAAGAAGCAAAGTTAAAGCTGTAATTTTTGATTTTGATGGGACCATCGCAAATACCATGCATTTCTTGACGGGATTGGGTGTAAAACTTATGACAGAGGAATATAATATCTCTAAAAGCGAGGCTAAAAAGAGATATTTAGAGACTACAGGACTAGATTTTGCAAGTCAGCTGGAGTTAATTTTTCCAAATCATCCAAATAACCAGAATGTGGCAACCACCTTTGAGTCGAAGAAACTAGAAGGTATTTTTGTTCATCCTATCTTCCCCGAAGTCATTCCCACGCTTAAGTATTTTAGGAATAAAAAAATTAAGACATTTATT
>JAFDHG010000013.1 GCA_019308925.1 Deltaproteobacteria bacterium | reverse complement strand
AAAGATAGTCCCGTAACATAGTGATATATAAGAAAAATTTAATCTCCTAGTGTAACTGGAAATTTTTGTGCTTATATTTCAACTACTTACAAAAGACTTGTCAAACTTGGGTTTTAAAAAGGATATAATGAAAATCGTTTTTCGTCAATATATCTTGCCCTGAGTGATTGATAGATATTGGGAATTAGGCTATGATGGAGCGAAACGAAAGGAGAGGATAGGTGTCTCCAGGCCTTTGTCTTGCTCTCCTCCTTCTTTCCCTTGGGATAGCGGCCTTTGGCCTTGTCATGTTGAAGGTCGCCTATGACCTACAGCATCCTGTGGAATTTATCGCTACCTTTTTTGCCGCCTCCTTGGTCATCCTCATCGGGGGGGCCTTGGCCGTTGGCTTTGGCCTGAGGTTTTTTAAAAGGTTTACCAAAAAAAGTTAAAAATACCCCTTGAAATTATGGAAAAAGGAGGGTATAAGATATCGAAGAGGTTATCCCATCAACTTTTTAAAAAGGAGGGTATGTTATGGTGGAGAGATCTTGGGTCAAAAAGGCTGGTGTTTGTCTTTGTTCTCTGGTTTTTATAGCGGTCCTCGGGTTGGGCTGTGCCACCGACAAACAGATGAAGGAGATCAAACAGCACAGGGAGGCCGCCGAGGCGGCCATGAAGGCAGCCCAGGCGTCGGCCAAAAGTGCCAAGGGTTCCGCACACAAGGCTGAGGCCGCTGCCATCAGGGCTCAGTCCTCTGCCGACAGGGCCGAGATCTGTGCCGAGAAGTGCGAGAAGGCTTTTGAGAAGGGATTGCGGAAGTAAGGCCATGTAAGGGCGGTAATCTCTTGGTTGCCGCCCTTACTTTTTTCGCGTGATATCGACGGGGATCCCCGTTTGTTCCTCCAGGGCCTGGACGAGGAGGTCGAGATCTACCTCCTCCCAAATCCGATAGGTAAAGAGCTTCTTTGCGCTGTGGAGGAGGAGGTCGGGGATCTTATGGTAGATATCGGGGTGGACCTCGATAAAGATGTGGTTATCTTTAAAACCGATCTTTATAGGTTCATAGATGATCTCCACAGGTGTCCCTAATTTCACCAAGGAGAAGAGCTCCTCAATATCCTCTGGATAAAGCCTTATACAGCCATGACTTACCAATCTACCTATTCCCCAGGGAGAGTTGGTGCCATGAATGCCATAGTCATTGTTGGAAAGCCGTAACCAATATTCTCCCAGGGGATTATCTGGGCCTGGGGGGATAAATCTTGTCCCGTATTCTTCCTGAATGGAGGGGGGGATGTTCCAGGTGGGGTTTTTGGTCTTTTCCACTACCTTAAAACTCCCGAAGGGGGTGGGCCAGTCCAGGACTCCGACGCCGATGGGATATGTCTTCACCATCTGGATCCCTTTTAGAAACAGATAAAGCCTTAACTCAGGGATGTTGATTACGATCCCCCGTTTATAGAATATGGGGAGCACCCAGGAGGTGGGGACCTTCATTTTTTTGTCTGCAGGGGGTACCCAGGGATCGATGTCGGGATGGAGAATGACCAACTCCAGATATCCCAGATCGTATTTCCTGGCGATGTCCAACAGGGTATCCTCTTCTCTAATGGTATAGTCTCGGAATGCCCCGATCACTGTATTTGCCGATGGATCTATCCCACCCCTATTTTCGGGCATGCAATAATGGTATGCCCCCTTGGGGTGGAGTTTTCCCGGGAGCAAGAGGAGGAATAAGAGCAAAAGGAGGGGAAAGGCCTTTTTCCCCATCTTGATCATTCCTTTATTTGGGTTTATCTTTTTCTCTGGCGAACTTTTTCCCCTCATCATATTGGTAGACGGTCTTCCCCTTTTCTCTGAAGTTTGGGGGACAAAAAGGACCGAAGAAAAGGATCCTACAGGGGTTTCCCTTAAAAATCCCGATAATACTTCAATTTCCATTAGAATCTATAGGATGAATTCTTGAAAGTCAATATATTCCTTTTGTTATAAAGAGCCTTGGTTCTTCTCCAAAAAAAGTTGCTAAAAGGGGTCCAAGGATTCAAAATGAAGGGTTCTAGGATTCCAGGGTTCTAGTGTATTTCACTCGACCACTAGACCCCTTGGCCCCTAGGACCCTGTATTTATTGGCCCCTTAAATCCTTTCAATTCCACCAACTAAATGAGAGAAGATCCAGACCCTTATATAGTGCTTATCTAGGATAGGCCTCTATTTCAAAGTATGGAAAGGGGGTCCACATCCACCTCTATTCTTACCCCTTTTAGTCTTTTTCCCTCTTCCATCAAGGGGTGGACGAAACGTTGAAGGTGGGTGATCCTTTCCCCCTTGAGGATGAGTTGCCAGCGGTATCTCCCTTTGATCTGGGCTAAGGGGGCAGGGCTTGGCCCCAATATCTGCACCTTCCCCGGGTGGGCCTTTAGTAGAATTGCCCCCTTTTTCGCCAGCTTTTGTATTCCCACTTCTGCATCCTGGGGGTCTCTGGATGAGACCCTTATATTGACCATGCGGGTGAATGGGGGGTAGCGCAGGGCCTTGCGTAAGGCCATCTCCTCCTGATAGAAGCCCCAGAAGTCATGTCCTTTGGCCCTTTGAATGGCGTAATTATCGGGGAGAAAGGTCTGGATGATGACCTTTCCTGGACGCCTCCCCCTTCCTGCCCTTCCAGCCGCTTGGCTGAGCAGTTGAAAACCCCTCTCCGCTGCCCGGAGGTCAGGGAGGTTGAGGGTGACATCGGCTGAGATGATTCCCACCAACGTGATCTGGGGGAAGTCGTGTCCTTTGACGATCATCTGAGTTCCTATTAGGATATCTATCTCACCCCTTTCCAAGGCCCTTAATAGTCTTCCATAGGCACCCCGCCGGGTCATGACATCACTGTCCATGCGTGCAACCCGAGCCTGGGGGAATAGTTTCCTTATCTCTTCCTCCACCCTTTCTGTGCCGAACCCAAGCAATTGGATCTTGCCGCCCCCGCAGTGGGGACAGATTTGGAGGGCGGGAAGATGATAACCACAATAGTGGCAAAGGAGGACCCTTCTCTGGGCATGAAAGGTGAGGGTTACGCTGCAATTGTTACATTTGAAGGGAGAACCACAATCAGCGCAGATGACCGAACTGGAGAACCCCCGTCGGTTTAAAAAGAGAAGGGATTGCCCTCCATTTTCCAGAGCTTCGGCCAAGGCCTCCTTTAAGGTGGAGGAGAGCAGGGGATGTTTTTCCCCCTTTAGGTCTACTATATCCACCTGTGGCAAGATTCCTCCTGCTACCCTTTGTGTTAGGTGCAAGGGTTGGAACTTCCCCCTCTGGGCGTTGTAAAAGGATTCGAGGGAAGGGGTGGCGGAGCCGAGGACCACCACAGCTCCCTCCCTCTTTGCCCGCACTAAGGCCAGGTCCCGCGCATTATATCTCACCCCTTCTTCCTGTTTGTACGAGGTCTCATGTTCTTCGTCCACGATGATCAAACCTAGGTCTTTACAGGGGGCGAAGATGGCGGAACGGGCACCGATGACCACCTTAAGCCCGCCCTTGCTCACCTTCCTCCACTGGTCGTACCTCTGCCCCGGCGACAGACCGCTGTGCAGGAGGGCCATTTCCACGGCCAGCCTCCTTTGGAAGCGCCCCAATAATTGGGGGGTGAGGGAGATCTCAGGGACGAGGATCAAGGCCTGCTTACCCAAAGACAGGGCCTCCTGCACAGCCCTGAGGTAGACCTCTGTTTTTCCGCTACCCGTCACACCATGGAGGAGAAAGGGGCTAAACATATTCCCCTCCAGGGCCCTCCTTATCTGCTTCAGGGTCTCTTGTTGCTCTGTGGTCATGGAGAAGGGGCCTTCCTCTCTTTCAAGAACCTCCATAACTGGTTCTCTATAGATCTCCTCCTCCTTCACGGCCACTATTCCCCTTTTCATCAACTCCTTGATTGCCGAGGGGGCTCTCTTGAACCTCCTCTGAAGTTCTCCCATCGGTACCCTCCTTTTCCCATCGAGAAAGGAGAGAATTTCCCTCTTCCTGGGTTTGAGGGGCTCAGCAGGGCAAGGGGGTGGTAAGGTCTCCACAAAGGTCAACTTTTTGACCTTCGTCCTTCCCTCCTTTATCTTTGCCTCCAGGGAGATCAATCCCTTTTTCTGCAAGGAGAAGAAGAGGGAACGGCGAGGGTGGTCCTTGAGGAGCCTCTTCAGGGGGCTCCCCTTTTGAGGGTCTATGGCCTGCAGTACCTCGACATATGGGGCCCTATGGGGAGAGTGCCCGAGGGCCACCCTTTTCCCCTCTTGCGTCAAGGATACGTGATAATAGCTCTCCCAGTTGATCCCGGGGGGAAGGGCCGTCTTTATTACCTCCCCCAAAGGGGCGAGGTAATAGTTGGCAATCCAACGGAAGAATTGGAGCATCCCCTCGTCAAAGAGAGGGGCCTCATCCAGGATATCGAGGATCTCTTTTATATCTATGCCCCTTATACCTGGGGGAAGATGGGGAGGTATCTCCAGTAGGTAGCCGGTGACCTTTCGTCTACCTAAAGGGACCAAGACCCTCTTGCCGACCTCGGACAAGGATCGGAGATGCGAGGGGATGGCGTAATATAAGGTCTTCTCCAGCGGGAGGGCAATTCCTACTTCCGCATATACCCCCCCTTTATCTATCCCTGCCTGTGACATCCCTCAAGAGATTAACATCTAAAGGGGGGGTTGTAAAGGATGCAGCCTCAGGGTTTCCTGGGCCTCATCTCCCTTCGCTTTGCCCTTTCGATAAGGCCATGTATCTCGCGGCGAAAGTTCTCTTGGAAGATGATGTATTTTGCCTGTTTTTTTACAGGGAGGATCTTCTTGAGCTCATTAAATCCCTCCCCCTTCACCTTTTGGAGGTCCCTGTCGTTTTCTTCCAGGGCCTTTACTGCCTCCTTCAAGGCCCCCTCAGATACCTCACCTTTCTCGACTATCCTATTCAATTCCCAAAAGAGCCTCTTCCTTTCTTCCCTCAGCCGTCTCTTTTTCTCCTCATATTTGCGCAGAAGAGGGAAGAGCTTAGCTCCTTCCTCTTCCGTCAACTCCAGCTCTTCGGTCAGCCGCCACATCCAGATGAGTTCCACCCTCTTTTTCAGTTCCTCTGCTCGTTCGCGATTCATGGGTCTTTCCTCTCTGGATGGAGGGGGTCCAGTGGGCTGAGCAAGGGTCTTTGCACCAGTTAAACCCAGAGAGACAATCAAGGCCAAGACAAGCAATCCTTTGTTCATCGGATCTCCTCCTTTTCGTCAACTGGAGGGATATCTCGAGGAGAGAAGTTGACAGAACTCCTCCAGATCTTCCTCCTGTAACTCCTCCAATTCCCCATAGAGGTCGTCCTCTCCGAACAGCAGTGTTAGCGCCTCTGCGATCGCCGCCGTCTCCGTCGGTTTTAGAGGGGGCCTTAACCCTTCTGCCAAAAGAGGAGACTCTTTCAGGGTAATCCCACCCGGGGGGCCTTCTCCTTCCATGGCCATGGGCCCAAAGGAAAGGTGATGGACCACCTCAACCAGGACCTCCTGCTCCTCAAAAAAGGCCCATGGACTTTGCTGTTCCCCATTAAAGGGTCCCCAAAGGCCACCTTTTAAAACGATTACCCCCACAATGATGAGCAGGGCCGCCGCCGCAGGGAGAAAGAATCTCCATCCTGGGAGGGCAAAGCCCCTTTTTTCCTTAGAGGGCATAGTTTGTCCCCCCCTTATCTCCCTCATAACGCCCCGGGTAAACTCCTGCCAGAACTCCTCTCCCCTTTGAGGGAGGGGTTGATGGGCAAGTCCATCCCAGATTTTCCTTAACATCCCTAAGCTATTTCTGCAGTTGGGGCATCCTTCTATATGTTGGTCGATTTGTCTCCTCTGCTCAGCCGATAGCTCATCGCCGATGTAGTCCGGCAATAACTTCTCCACCTTATGGCATCTCATCTCAGCCCTCCTGGAAGATCTCCTTCAATTTGATAAGGGCGTGGTGAAAATTTGCCTTTACCGTCCCCACGGAACATCCCAAGACCTCCGCTATCTCCCTGTACTTCATCCCTTCTTGCACCCTCAGCGTCAAGGTGAGTCGCTGTCTCTCGGGTAGTCGTCCCCAGGCCCGCAAGAGGAGCTTCTGTTCCTCATTTTCTATAAGTTTCTGTAAGGGGTTAGCGGATGAGGGCGGATCGATATCACTCCAATCCTTAAACTTCTCCTTTCCATGATCTCGTAGGTAATTTTTGCAAAGGTTGATGGCGATGCGATAGAGCCACGTCTTAAAACTCGCCCCTTGGCGGAAGCCCCAGAGCCCCTGGAAGGCCCTAAAGAAGGTGGTTTGGGCCAGGTCTGCTGCCGCTTGCTCATCCCTGACGAAGCGGAGGGTGAGATAATAGATAGGTGCTTGATACATCATGACCAGCTCCTCAAAGGCCCCCTCTTCCCCCCTCAGCACCCTCTCCACCAGTTGGGTTTCCCCTCCCATGGTTACCTCATATTTTTTATGACACCAGAAAGGTGAAAAGGTTTAATCCTCCCCGCTAATGAAGATACCATTTCCCAAAGGGGGATTCAAGGATTCGAGGATGGGAAAAGATCTGTTTGGTCCTGTTAGGGGGTTGAAAATATATCGCAGATGGTTTATAATTTTATTTTAAAAAGTAAAACGAGGTCATCGGAGGATTAATAGCAGGGGCGGAAAGACTCTGAAAGGAAAGGAGGGGATTGGATGACTGAGAGAGATGAACTTGAGAAGATGCTCAAAAGGCTCAAGAAGGATTTTCAAAGGAACATCCAGCCTGCCTTAAAGAAGCACTCCTACTTTATCAGCAAGGGAGAAAGGGTAAGGCTGAAGAGGGCCAAGGCCATCCGCAGGATGCGCAGGAAAGAGCGTCAATTTTCCCGTGCCGCCTGATTCCCCTCCTCCGCTTTGTCCTCCTCCTTATTACCTTGCAAAACTACCTGCCATCCCTCCTGTAAGGCCTTTAGATTGCCTGTAAGAAACTTCTCTGGGGTGAGTTCTCCAGTGACCTCTAGGAAGGGTTCAATGGAGATGGCCGGAACAAGATGGGCTAAGACATATCCCAGGAGGACCAAATTACCTCCCCTGGGATTGCCTATCTTGTGAGCTATTGCGCTGGCATCGATACAATGGACCCCTTTTTGAGGTGTATTTTTAATGATTATCCCCCCCTCTTTGAGGTAGGGGAGATTCCTGTGGGCCTCTTCGAGAGAGGTCCCCACTAAAAGGTCGGCCTCCCCATAACGGATCAGGGGGCTCTGGTAATCCCCAATCTTGATCTGTGATATCACCGATCCTCCCCTCATGGCCATGCCGTGGGTCTCCGTTGAGATCACGGGTTGGCCACATCGGTAGAGGCCCTCTACCAAGACACGGGTCATAAAAATGATTCCCTCCCCTCCCAGACCAGCGATGACCATTTGGAGATCCATTTTTACACCCTCTTTATCGCCCCCTGCGGGCATACGTAAAGGCAGGCGCCGCAGTTGGTACATAAGGTCTTGATGATAATGGGTCCCCCTTGAGGGCCTTTGCACAAGGCTGGGCATTCGAACCTCTCCGTGCACAGACCACAAAGATCACATTCCTCTCCGATAAAGATCTCACCCCCCCCCTTTTTCTCATCCCTAGCCCCATAGATCAGGCAAGGGTGCCTGGCGATGATCACCGCTACCCCCTTCTCCTCGCCTCGTGCATAGTGGTCCGCCTCCTTTAAAAGTTGAATCAGGAGGGGGATGTCATAGGGGTCCACTGTCCGGATGAAGTCCACCCCACACCCTCTAACTACCTCCTCTATCTGTATACTTTTACCCGGACCACCCCCTGCTGGTGTGGGTTGTCCACCAGTCATGGCCACCGTCCCATTGTCCAGGATGAGAAGGACAAAGGAGGCCCCTTGGTGGACGGCGTTGATCAAACCTGTGATCCCTGCATGGAAGAAGGTAGAGTCTCCGATGGTGGCAACAATGGGTGGGACACTCTTTTGTCCCTGTTTAAAAGAGTGGTAAAGGCCTGCGGCTTGATTGACGCTTGCACCCATGCACAGGCAGGTGTCCACGGCCTTGAGATTCAACCCCAGGGTATAACAGCCTATATCGCCGGGATATATCCCCTGGGGCAAGGCCTTTTTTAGGGCCCAGAATGCCGCCCGGTGAGGGCAGCCAGGGCACAAACTCGGTTTCCTCCCCCCCTCAGGGGGGATCCTCACCTCCCCCACCCCTTCACCCAAGAGGGTGGCGAAGAGGTGGGCGATGATGTCTGGGGTTAGTTCTCCCTCGGAGGGGATGGTGAGGTCCAACCTTCCCCTGACTCCCTCCCTGCAGCCTATCTGAAGCTCTATCACGGGATAGGTCTCCTCCAATATCAAGGTCTGTGGATGGATTTGTACAAGTTCATCTATCTCCTGGCCCAGGGGGTAGGGGAGGTCGACCTTGTACAAGGCCACCCTTTCCTCCAGCCCCATGGCCTTGACGACATCGTAAGCATAGGCATAGGGGACCCCTGAGGCCACCACAGCCATCTCCGCCCCCCCAGGGGCGGAGATGGGGGATGGGTGGTTTCGGAGAGAGATCTCTCTGATCTTTCTGTTTAGCTCCTTGTGCAGAAGATATCTGAATCTTGGGGTTGCTGCCCAACGCTGGGGGTCCTTTTTGAAAGAGGGAGTTTCGTTTCTCCCTTCTATCTTGTCCAAGACAACCCCCTGGCGGGAGTGGCATACCCAGGAGGTCGGTCTCATCATCACCGGTATCTCATATTCCTCAGAGAGTTCGAAGGCCCTTTTCACCATCTCCTTGGCCTCTTGAGGGCAGGAGGGGTCAAAAACGGGTATCTTGGCAAAGGTCGCTAGGTATCTGCTATCCTGCTCTGTCTGGGAGCTATAAGGCCCAGGATCATCGGCGGCGATGAGGACAAAACCACCCCTTACGCCTGTGTAAGCAGAACTCATCAAGGGATCTAAGGCCACATTTAATCCCATCTGTTTCATCATAACGGCTGACCTTCTGCCTAGGTAGCTATTGGTCAGGGCCACCTCAAAGGCTACCTTTTCGTTCACCGACCATTCGGTATGGATATTCAAACTGTGCTCCTCCTTTATCCGGCACACCGTCTCCATGATCTCAGAGGCAGGGGTTCCGGGGTAGGAGGTTGCCGCCGTGGCCCCAGCCTCTATGATTCCCCACGCCATGGCCTCATTTCCCATGAGGACCTTACCTACTGATCTTCTCTGTTTCATCTCCTCAACCCCGCACAAGTGGTCAAAAAATTAGGGCCATAAGCCTTTTGAAGTGGCCTATGACCCCCTTGTCTTTTCCTTCTTTATCTCTCAGTTACTTCATTGGCCAGGCCACTCCCCCTCTATTTTTCCTTACGCCACCAATTGAGGCAAGAGTACCTGACCATTATTACGCTCCTTTATGGTAGACTTCTATCACAAGGGGCAAGGGAAGTCAACCTTTTTTGTTAAAAGGGCCTTCATTTCCTCTTGATTCTGAGGGGCTTATTTGTTAGGTTATATTGTATATAAAAAAGGGGGAGATTATGTTTGATGCTGTTATGAGCCTCTTTTCCACCGATCTGGCCATTGATCTCGGGACAGCCAACACCTTGGTCTATGTCAAGGGAAAGGGGATAGTGTCCAATGAGCCTTCGGTCGTGGCCGTGTATCGCGACCCCAGGGGGAATCAGAAAATCCTCGCCATCGGGGAGGAGGCGAAGGGCATGTTGGGAAGGACCCCTGGGAATATCATCCCCATACGTCCGATGAAAGATGGGGTCATCGCCGATTTTGAGATAACAGAGCAGATGCTCCGTTATTTTATCTTCAGGGCCCACAATCGCAGATCCTTCGTCCGCCCCCGTGTGGTCGTCTGTGTCCCCTCGGGGATCACCCCGGTGGAGAGGAGGGCGGTGAAGGAGTCAGCAGAGTCGGCCGGGTGTAGGGAGGTCTACTTAGCCAATGAACCAATGGCTGCGGCCATCGGGGCAGGACTCCCCATTACCGAGGCCTCGGGCAATATGATCTTGGATGTAGGAGGAGGGACCACAGAGGTGGCGGTAATCTCCCTGGGTGGAATCGTCACCAGCAATTCCATCCGGGTGGGGGGTGATAAGATGGATGAGGCCATCATTCAGTATGTGAAGAGGAAATATAATCTCTCCATTGGAGAGAGGACTGCCGAACTGGTGAAGATCAATTTGGGAAATGCCTTCCCCACCGACGATGCCACGGATACAATGGAGATCAAAGGAAGGGATTTGGTCTCAGGTATTCCCAAGACCTTGGAGCTGGCAGTGGGGGAGGTGAGGGAGGCCATTACAGACTCCCTGAACGACATCGTGGATGTGGTAAGGATCACCTTGGAGAGGACTCCACCGGAGCTGGCCTCTGATATCGTCGATAAGGGGTTAGTTTTAACCGGGGGCGGGGCCTTGTTGAAAAATATAGATGTCTTGTTGCGCAACGTCATAAACCTCCCCATAACCATCGTGGACGATCCCCTCTGTACTGTGGTTATGGGATCGGGTAAGCTATTGGATGATATGGATCTCCTGAGGGAGGTGACGCTCCATTATTAGGATGGTGGACCTCAGGAGACGTCGTGGCACTCTCGTCATTATCCTTCTTATTGTATGCGCTGTATCCCTCATCTCCATTCAGATAAGTGGGCGCTATGAGGGGGATCTCTTCCATAGCGTAGTCTTGAGATTTATCTCTCCCTGTCAACGAGCCTTTCATTGGACCATCGACTCCATGGTTAACCTCTTTCAAGGCTATATCCTTTTGGTAGACCTCAAAAAGGAAAACCTTCGTCTGCAGGGTGAAGTGTACCGCTTGCAGAGGGAGAACGATGAGCTGAGGGAGTCAGCCAAGGCTGTCAGGCGTTTGCGGCGTCTCCTCCTCTTTAAGGAACAGGTCCCTGCTGCCATGATCCCCTCTGAGGTCATCGCCTACTCCCCCTCGGCTTGGTTCAGGACAATAGTGATAAACAAGGGGCGACGTGACGGCGTGCGAAAGGGGATGCCGGTGGTGATCTGGGAGGGGGTGGTTGGACAGGTGATCAGGACCTCCACGGGTTCATCCATCATCTTGCTTATTATCGATCGAAATTCCTCAGTGGATGCCCTGGTACAGCGGACCAGAACGAGGGGGATCTTGGAGGGTGAGGGTAGCCCTCGGTGTCAATTGAGGTATGTCTCTCGAACGGATGAGATACAGGTCGGCGATCGTATCGTCACCTCTGGTCTCGGTGGGATCTTCCCCAAAGGGCTGTTCATGGGAACGGTGGTGAGGGTAGAAAAGAAAGAATATGGCCTCTTTCAAGAGGTAGAGGTCAACCCCAGCGCTGACTTCTCCCGCCTGGAAGAGGTGCTGGTAATCTTAAAGCCAGCAGGAGAAGGTAAGGGGTAAAGGCCTTGTTCAGGGTTCTACTCCCTTTCTTTGTTGGGGTGGGGTGGTTGGTGTTGGAGACCACCCTCGTGGGTTTTCTCCCCACCCGTTTCCCCAGCCCCGATGTGGTCCTTATAGTGGTGATTGTCTATGGTCTTAAGTACTCCCTTTCCCTTGGAGGCGGTTTCTCTTTCGTTCTAGGTGTGCTGCAAGATGTGTTAGCGGGAGGAGTTATCGGCCTGAATGCCCTCTCCAAGACGGTGGTCTTTTTCCTTACCACATTGATAGCGGGAAGGTTTTATTTCCCAAACGTGATATCCAAGATGGCGATGGTACTTCTTGGAGGGATAGTCGATGGTTTTCTGTTGGCCGTCGTCTTGCTCATCGGAGGAGGTATACATATCCCCTTTCCCACCCTCTTTCGTTCTTTCCTTTTGCAAATTCTTTGTACAGGGTTCTTTGCCCCTGTCGTCCTTATCATAACTCCAAAGATATTCGCCCTCGGGGAGAGGGGAGAAGGGGGTATTTTCCGCCATGGACTTAAGAAGGCGGGAGCCAGAGGAATTTAGACCGAGGCATAGGTATTTTGTCTTCGTCGTCGTCATCATCTTCTTCTTCATCTTTGTAAGGCTTTGGTATCTTCAGATAGTTAAGGAACAGGAACTCCGGCTACTCTCTGAAAATAATAGGATACGGTTGAGGAAGATCCCCGCTGTGCGGGGGATGATCATGGATAGGAAGGGAAGGATATTGGCAGATAATCACACCTCCTTTAATGCCATGGTGATGCCTGAGGATGTGGACGACCTGAAAGGGTTGACCAAGAAGCTCTCCCGATTTCTGCACCTTCCCCCTGTGGAGATAGAGCGCAAGATAAAGGATAGGGATCGTCCCCCGTTTCAACTGGTAAAGATCAAGACAGACATCTCTTGGAAGGAATTGAGCCTTTTGAAGACTTATAGATTGGATCTTCCTGGGGTAGAGGTAAGTATGAGGCCGATAAGGACGTATCCATATGGCGAAGTGGCTGCCCACATATTGGGTTATGTAGGGGAAATAGATAAGGAGGAGCTGAAAAGCAGAAAGGGTTATAAGATGGGGGACTGCCTGGGAAAATACGGGGTGGAATGGCAATGGGAGGGGCATCTGAGAGGGATCGATGGGGGTAGACAGGTGGAGGTTGATGCTGTGGGGAAAGAGGTACGGGTCCTAAAAGAGGTCTTCCCTATTCCCGGACACAATCTGTACTTGACAATAGACCTGGATCTGCAGAGGTACGGGGAGAAGCTCTTGGACGAAAAGGCAGGGGCCATTATCGCTATGGACCCCACAACTGGTGAGATATTGGCCTTTTGCAGCAGTCCTTCCTTCCAACCAGCCCTCTTTGCCGAGGGGATATCGGTCGAGGAGTGGGAAGAGCTGGTCTCCCACCCCTTACACCCCCTGCAAAACAGGGGGATCCAGGGGCTTTATTCTCCCGGCTCTGTCTTCAAGATAGTGACAGCAGCGGCAGGTTTGGAGGAGGGGGTGATAACCCCCAAGACTACCCTTTATTGTTCCGGCATCTATTACCTGGGAAAGAGGGGGTACCAGTGCTGGCGGAGAGGGGGGCATGGGGCGGTGAAGCTCCATAGAGGATTAGTGGAGTCGTGCGATATATTCTTCTATCAAGTGGGGGAGAGATTGGGAGTGGAGAAGTTGAGCAGGTATGCGAAGGGCTTCGGCCTCGGAAGGCTTACGGAGATAGACCTCAAGGGGGAGAAAAAGGGGTTGATCCCCAGCGCGGAATGGAAGAGGGAGAGGTTGGGTGAGCAATGGTATACGGGAGAGACCATTTCCATGGCCATAGGTCAGAGTTATATCTTGGTAACCCCCCTACAACTACTCAACCTCATCAGCTCCATTGCCAACGGCGGGGTCCTCCTCAAACCGCAGATAGCAAAACGTGTGGAGGACATTGACAAGAAGGAACTGGTGGACTATCAACCCCAGGAGATAGGAAGGCTTCCTGTCTCCACAGAGACCTTGGATGAGATAAGGGAGGCACTTGTGGGCGTAATCAAAGACGATCATGGGACGGGTAGGGCTGCTCGCCTTGCTGGGGTGGAGATAGCTGGGAAGACGGGCACCGCACAGGTGGTCAAACTCAGAGGGAGGGGGAGGAGGCCTAAGCCCGAGGAGATGCCCTATGAGTCGCGAGATCACGCATGGTTTGTGGCCTATGCCCCCGCCCATAACCCTGAGATTGCGGTGGTGGTGTTGATCGAGCATGGAGGGCATGGGGGCTCTGCCGCCGCCCCCTTGGCCCGGGAGATGATAAGGAGATATCTATATCTTAAACGAAGGGAAAAATGATCGTCAGGAGGCTGTGGGGTCAACTGGATGGTAAGCTGATCACCCTGACCCTTGCCCTGATGACGATAGGGATCATCAACCTCTACAGTGCCACCATCAACCTACCTGGAGGGGAATTCCTCTTCTATCAGAGGCAGCTTTGTTGGTTGGGGATAGGGGTATTTCTTGGCCTGCTGGTATTTTTGGTTGACTACCGCTATTATAAAGAGTTTGCTTATCACATTTACATCTTGGCCCTTCTGGCCATAGTCTGTGTGCTCATCTATGCGATGGTGGTGGGGGGGGTCCAACGGTGGATAAGGATAGGACTTTTCACCCTTCAGCCCTCGGAGCTAATGAAGATTGCCCTCATCCTCGCCCTCGCCAGCCATTTTGCTCATTATGAGAGGAAAGAGGGGTATCGACTGAGGGAACTCTTCATCCCGGCGGTCATCACCCTGCTGCCCACCCTGCTGATCGCCAAGCAACCTGATTTGGGGACGGCCTTGGTCTTGGTCTTTATCTTTTTCTCCATAGTCATGTTCGTCAAGATCCGCTTCCGATCCCTCATCATATTGTTAATGGTGGTCATCATTGCCACCCCTTTTTGTTGGGCTGGGCTGAAGGATTATCAACGCACCAGGGTCCTCACCTTCTTAAACCCCGATATGGATCCCTTAGGGGCAGGCTATCATATAATCCAGTCCAAGATCGCTGTCGGCTCTGGAGGAGTATGGGGGAAGGGGTATCTTCATGGTACCCAGTGTAAACTCCAGTTTCTTCCCGCGCACCATACGGATTTTATCTTCGCCGTTGTGGGAGAGGAGTGGGGGTTTGTTGGCTGTGGGCTGGTCCTGGCCCTCTATTTAGCCCTGATCCTTTGGGGCCTCAACATAAGTGTTAGGGCAAAGGATAGGTATGGGGCCATCCTCGCCTTTGGGGTAACGGCCATGATATTTTGGCATGTAGTGATAAATGTGGGCATGGTCTTGGGGATTATGCCTGTAGTAGGTCTGCCCCTGCCCTTTTTAAGCTATGGCGGTTCTTCTGCCATTGTCAATTTAATGGGAATAGGTCTCCTTCTTAACGTCAGGGCGAGGCGGTATATCTTTTAACCCAAACGAAAATAAGGGCTTGGGTTCACCTCCGCCTATGTAAAATATAGGATTCAAGGATTTAAATCATAGGATTCAAGGGGTCTAGGGGCCCAGGGTTCTAGTGAAAAATAAAACCCTTGAACCCTCGAATCCTAGAATCCTCGAACCCTATCTTATATGGGGTTTCAGGGGGGACAAATCCCCCTGAAGGCAAGCCCTAAAATACCTTCAGAGTCCATACTCATCTCAAAAGGGGATGTCGTCTTCTTCCTTGGTTAACTCTGGAGGTTCCTCTACGGGTTCACCCTCCATCCCCTTGATCTGTTCCCCAGCTGCCCCCAACATCACCATGTTGGTGGCCGCCACCTCTGTTACCCACCTCTTGTTGCCCTCTTTGTCCTCCCATGAGCGGGACCTGAGCCGCCCCTCCACATATACCTGTCTCCCCTTACTCAGATATTCCGCACATATCTCCCCCAATTTTCCGAAGGCCACCACCCGATGCCACTCGGTTCTGGTCTCCCTTTCTCCCTCCTTATTGGTCCAGTTTTCACTGGTGGCGATCCTGAAGCTGGTAACTGCAGTCCCCGTGCTGGAGTACCTGACCTCAGGATCAGCCCCTAAATTCCCTACCAAGATCACCTTGTTCACTCCTAACATATCTTTTCTCCTCTCCTCAAACTTTGGCTACCTACAATTACCATATAACCTCGTTGCTTTCAACTCCAAAAGAGGGAGCCGAGTCTGATGTGGTTGACTTTACCCTTGAAGTCCTATAAGGTATTTTAAAATGTCCAAACTATATTTCAAATATCTGGTAATTTCCTTTCTCCTTTTTCCCCTCTGGTGGTTAAGTTGTGCTCCTACCTTAAATTTGGTGGAGGGGGGGAGATATCGCGATCCCCAGGGATATTTTGAACTCCTCCTCCCCCAGGGCGGTTGGATGTTATTGTCTTGGGAGGAGGTAGATCTTGCCCTTTGGGATCCTCAGGAAGGGGCGACCATCGTGTTAAATGTGAGCCCATTGAAGAGGGATTTGGACCTGCCCAACCTCACCCGTCATCTGCTCATCGCCTTCGAGCGCAAGAAGATCATCGCCCAAGACACCGCGAAGGTCAACGGGAGAGAGGCCTTGAGAACTGTGTTAGAGGGGCAGGTGGAGGGGACCGAGGTAAAGGCTGAGATCTATGTGGTGAAAAGTGAGGGCCTGGTCTATGACATGATCTTTTGGTCACCACTTGAGGTGTTTCCCCGCAAGGTGGAGACGTTCCGCCAATTTCTTGCTGGCCTCAACTTCCTCCAACCCAAGGGACGCCATTGAAGGAACTGGCCTATCTCATCCTGCAGCAATTGAGATCTGCCCTCATGTATGTGGGTGGGGCTACCCACCTCCTCCTTCAGGCAGTCTATTATGGGATTAGACCACCCTACCAACTAGGGCTTATCGTGCAGGAGATGGATTACATCGGCATTCGTTCCTTGACAGTGGTCAATGTCATCGCCATCTTTGCGGGGATGGTCTTGGCCCTGCAGACCGCCTATGCCCTGAGCCGTTTTGGGGCCAAAGGGTTTATTGGGGTGGTGGTGGCCATATCCATGGTAAGGGAAATAGGGCCGGTCTTCACCGCCATCATGGTGGGGGGGAGGGTAGGTTCAGGTATTACCGCTGAGATCGGTTCCATGAAGGTGACCGAGCAGATCGATGCCATCCGGGTTATGGGGGCCAATCCCGTGAAGAAACTGGTGGTCCCCAAATTGGTCGCAACGGTATTGGTCCTCCCCCTTCTCACCATTGTGGCCGACATCTTGGGTATCTTGGGGGGGCTCATTATCAGTGTCTTAGAGCTTCAGGTCAACTCCTACTACTATTTTACCACTATCTTGGAGAATATATCTTTACAGGATATGGCCAGCGGGGTGGGTAAGGCCTTCTTCTTTGGCTTCATCATCGCGGTCATCGGGTGCTATCAGGGGATGGTTACCAAGGGGGGGACCGAGGGGGTTGGCCGCTCCACCACCACTACTGTGGTCTTGGTCTCCATTATGGTCTTGGTGTCTGACTTCTTTTTGACCAAGTTATTTATGTTACTCTAGAAGATGAAAAGGTCGATCATCGAAATCAAAGATATCTATAAATCCTACGACGACCTCCAGGTCTTGCAGGGACTGAAGCTAGGGATAAAAAAGGGGGAGACCATCACCATCTTGGGTGGTAGTGGCACGGGTAAGAGCGTCCTGCTCAGGCTTATCACTGGCTTGGAAAAGCCCAATCAAGGAGAAATATGCATCGAGGGGAGGGATATTGTGCCCCTCAGGGAACATGAGCTGCTCCCCATTAGGAGAAAAATGGGGATGCTCTTTCAAGGTGCTGCCCTCTTTGATTCCCTCAGTGCCGGGGAGAACGTGGCCTATCCTATCAGGGAGCACTTCCGTCTCCCCGAAGGAGAGATCCAGAGGATGGTGAAAGAGAAACTGCGCTTGGTGGGTTTGGAGGGGGTGGAGGACAAGATGCCTGCAGAGCTGAGTGGGGGGATGAAGAAGAGGGTGGCCCTGGCCAGGGCCATCGCCATCGATCCAGAGATCATCCTGTACGATGAACCCACCACAGGTCTTGATCCGGCCAATATCAAGAGGATAAACCACCTTATTGTTGAGATCCAGAAGATATTAAAGGTCACCTCCATCGTGGTCACCCACGATCTGGACAGCGCCTATGCGGTGACAGATCGTTTGGTCCTCTTACATAGAGGGAAGATCGCCATGGTGGGGACCAAGGAGGAGTTTGTCTCCTCTGAACTCAAAGAGGTAAGGGCATTTATCGCCGATGAGGTCACTGAAGGAGAATAAAAGGAGGAGAGGATGAGATCGACTAAATTTACCGAGATAAAGGTAGGGGCCTTTGTGGTGATCATCCTGGTCCTTTTCGCCGTGGTCATCTTCGCTATCGGGAGCCATCAGAGGTACTTTCAGAGTCAATACACCCTTTGGGCCTGCTTCTCCAACATCAAGGGGCTGGTCGTTGGCGCTCCGGTGAGATTGGCCGGCCTTACAGTGGGCAGGGTTAGCGCCATCTATTTCGCGGGAGATATAGAGGAAAAGACCATCAAGGTAGAGATGAAGATAAATAAGGGGATTCAAGAAAGGATCCGGGAGGACTCTATAGCCACCATTCAGACCATGGGCCTGTTGGGTGATAAATATGTGGAGATCACCCTGGGGTCACCTGAGAACAAGGTCTTGTCGGGCAGGGCACGAATAAAGAGTGTTGATCCCATCGACCTCTTCGCCTATGTGGCCAAAACCGAGGCGGTCATCGATGTCATCAATACCATCTTGGTGGACATCAAGGAGATCAGCACCCAGGTGAGGTCCGGGAAGGGGTTTCTCCATGCTGTCTTATATGATCCTGCTGGGGGGAAGTTGGTGAGGAATCTGTCGGTGGCCTCTGCCTCCCTGGATGATTTGATAAAGGAGCTCTCCGATACCTCCCGGTCTTTGAGCACCATCGTCAGCAAGGAAGGAGGGGATCTGGTAAAGGATCTATCAATGGCCTCTTCATCCCTGGATGACCTGATGAAGGAGCTCTCTTCCGTCGCCCAATCTTTAAATAACATCGTCAAGAAGGTAGAAAGGGGAGAGGGAAGTTTGGGGGCCATCATCAACGACCCCTCGGTCTATGAAGACCTAAAAGTGATCCTCGGAGGGGCCAAGAGGAGTCAGGTCATCAAGGGGCTCATCCGTTACACCATCAAAAAAAAGAAGGAGGAGGGGATTGGAGAAGCAGGAAGATGATTTCCATTCGGGTTTTGTCCCCATTATTGGGCGGCCCAATGTGGGGAAGTCCACCCTCCTCAATCGTTTCCTGGGGGAGAAGATTGCCATCGTCTCACCCAAACCACAGACCACTTGGAATAGGATCCTCGGGGTCAAGACCCTTCCTCATGCCCAGATCATCTTTGTAGATACCCCTGGGATCCATGAGGACACCTCAAAACACAACAGATATATGCTCAATGCGACCAAAGGTGCCTTGCAAGATGCCGATATAGTCCTCCACATGGTAGAGGCCTTCCGACCCTTCCTACAAGGGGAGGAGATAGTATGGGAGGTCCTTGAGGGGATAAAGGCCCCGGTCATCTTATTGATCAACAAGGTCGATCTGGTAAAAGGAGGTGGTGCCTTGCCAGAACCCCCTTTCCCTTATACCAAGGTCATGCGGATATCGGCCCTCTTGGGCACCGGAGTGGACCGCTTAGAAAAAGAGATTATAGCATTCCTTCCCCCTGGTCCCAAGTACTATCCGGATGACTTCATCACCGATCAGACGGAGAGGTTTATGGCGAGGGAGATCATCCGGGAGAAGATCTTTTACCTGACCCATCAGGAGATCCCCTATTCATGTGCGGTGGTGGTGGAGGATTTTAAGGAGAGGGAGGGGGGAGTGATCTGGATAAGGACCTCTATCAATATAGAGAGGGAATCTCAGAAGGGGATTCTCATTGGGAAGGGTGGAAGGATGTTGAAAGAGATCGGAAAACGGGCCAGGATGGACCTGGAGCAGCTCCTGGGTGCCAAGGTATACCTGGACCTTTGGGTGAGGGTGCAGAAGGACTGGACGAAGAAGGATTATGCCTTGCGGGAGTTTGGCCTCGCTTAAGAAGAAATTGACAAAAGTCATAGGGCGCTATATGGTATGGTGAAGGTGGAGATGGAAAGTTTTGGTGCCTATCTAAGAAAAGAGCGAGAGGCAAGAAAGGCCTCGTTAGAGGAGATCTGCCGGGCCACTAAGATTCGTCGCACCATCTTGGAGGCCATTGAAGAGGATCAACGAGAGGTTCTGCCTCCAGAGGTCTTTGTGAAGGGTTTCATAGAGGCCTACGCCAGATATATTGGGTTGGACCCCGAAGAGGTCCTGTTCAGATATAAAGAGTGGCAAAAGGAATACCCGACCAAGGGGACAGAAGAGCCCTTCCTCGAAAGGGAGAAGGAAGTACCCAAAAAGTACATTGTTGCTGGGGCCATCCTCTTGATGATCATAATAGTCCTTTTCCTCTTACTGATTGGACAAGGCCCCAGGGAGCGAGTAGAGGAGGCATCCATCAAAGGGACCTACACAGAGCAGGAGGTTACATCTCCCCCTGGCAATTTGCAGGCCCCTTCCCTCACTCCTTCGGCGGAGGAATCAACGCCTCTGCCTAAAGGTGGTGCGCAGGAGAAAGAGGAGGCCTTGCCTGGACGAGAACATGTCCTTGTCATCGAGGCCTCGGAGAGGACATGGGTAGAGATAAAGGAGGGGTCATCCCCCCCCTTTGATGTCACCCTTTCTCCAGGGGACAGGTACACCCGTAGGGGGCCTCACTGTTTTGAACTCTTGATAGGAAACGCAGGTGGCGTAAAGGTGATCTTTGATGGCAGGGAGTTTGGGCTCTTAGGGGAGGTGGGACAGGTGGTCAAGCTCACCCTTCCCCCTGGGAAGGAGGGATGATTAGTTTTTGTTCCTCAATGTCGGATGCGGAGGGAGATTACTTCTTCTTTTCCATCTATCTCTATTTCCTTGCTTCCACACCATGCACAACTTACCATCGCGAAGGCCAAATCGTCCTCCATCAGTTCGATATCTTCTAAACTATGGAAGCTTTCATCCTCAGGTTCCCCTATGATTTCTACCAGCTCTTCTTTTTCATTGAGCTCTACTTCCAGGACCTTCTGAATGGAGCACCACACGTTAAAAGCAGAGGTATTACCGCACCTGAGGCATCTGGCCATCTATGCCCTCCTTACCCCTTTAATAAAGAATAACTTCTATCATATAAGGGGTCATAGTGCAAGATAATCATTACGCCCATTTTTTACAATACCGCATTGTCTAGGTTATAAAAAATTTGGGGGATATCTTGGTGGATGTCATCATCACCCATATCAATGCGGATTTTGACGCCTTGGCCTCCATGTTGGCGGCCCAAAAGCTCTACCCTGAGGCCAAGTTGGTATTCCCCGGGTCTCAGGAAAAGGGTTTGCGGGACTTCTTTGTCCGCTCTAGCTTCTATATCCTGGAAGCGGATAGGGTGAAGGACATAGAACTGGAAGATATCAGAAGGCTTATCATGGTGGATACGAGGCAGAGGTCCCGCATAGGGAAATTTGTCGAGATTGTGGACAAACCCGGTTTGGAGATACATATCTACGACCACCATCCCCCTTCAACAGACGATGTGAGGGGGACTCTGGAGGTCATAGAGGAGACAGGGGCCACCATTACCATTCTCCTCAGGATATTGAGGCAGAAGGGGATCAGAATCACCCCTGATGAGGCGACCATCATGATGTTGGGGATCTACGAGGATACAGGATCTCTCACCTTTAGCTCCACCACTAAAGAAGACTTTTACGCTGCTGCCTATCTCCTCACGAAAGGGGCGAGCCTCAACAGCATCTCCGATATGATCACTAGGGAGTTGACCGCCGAGCAGGTCTTTCTGCTCAATGACCTCATCCGTTCGGCAGAGCGATATAATATCCGGGGGGTGGAGGTGGTGGTAACTACCGGCTCGTCCGATAGGTATATTGGAGACGTGGCGGTCCTGGTCCATAAGCTGAAGGACATGGAGAACCTCAATGTCGTCTTCGCCTTGATCAGGATGGAGGATCGAACCTATCTCATCGGCAGGAGCAGGGTGGAGGAGGTGAATGTGGCCGAGGTGGCCGTAGAGTTCGGTGGGGGCGGACATCCCACTGCAGCCTCAGCCACCATCAGGGATTTGACCCTGGTACAGGCCAAAGAAAGACTGTTGGGGATCTTACATGAGGTGGTCAAACCTAAGATAAGGGCCAAGGATATCATGATCCATCCCCTCAAGACCATCCAGGAGGGAGACACCCTAGAAGAGGCCCATGGGATATTGAGCAAGTATTATAATATCAACGTGTTGCCTGTCTTAATGGGGGAGAACTTGGTGGGTCTGATCTCGCGGCCAACCGTGGAGAAGGCCACCCTCCATGGCCTGGGGGGCCTTTCGGTAAGGGAATATATGACAACCGATTTTTCTGTTGTGGGGCCTGGGACCCCTTTGCGAGAGGTGCAGGGTTACATCGTGGGGGAGAATCAGAGGTTTCTGCCGGTGGTAGAGGGGGGGAGGTTGATCGGGGGGATCACCAGGACGGACCTCTTGCGGGCCCTGCACGATGCCCTTACCCCTTCTCCTCTGGGTCCCATCTATGCGAGGAAAAAGGTGCTCACCAAGCTCATGGATGAGAGACTGCCCCTCCAGGTCATCTCTCTGCTGCGTGCATTAGGTCAGGTGGGGGAGGAGTTAGGGTATAAGGTATATGCCGTGGGAGGCTTTGTCAGGGATCTGATCTTGAGGAAGGAGAACTACGATATCGATGTGGTGGTGGAGGAGGATGGTATCCGCTTTGCCCAGGTCTTCGGTGCCAAAAGTGGATGCCGAGTGAAGGTACACAAAAGGATGAAGACCGCCACCATCCTCTTCTCCAATGGATATAAGATCGATGTGGCCACGGCGAGGATGGAATACTATGAACGCCCGGCCGCCCTTCCGACTGTAGAGCTCAGTTCCATAAAGATGGACCTCTTCCGCCGGGACTTTACCATAAATACCTTGGCCATCGAGCTGAGACCAGGTGCCTTTGGCCATCTCCTCGACTTCTTTGGGGGCCAGAGGGATCTGAAGGAGGGGGTGGTTAGGGTCCTGCACAACCTCAGTTTCGTGGAGGATCCATCACGCATCTTTCGGGCCATCCGTTTTGAACAGAGGTTTGGCTTTCAAATCGGGAAGCATACCCAGAACCTGATCAAAAACGCCATCTCCATGGGTTTTTTGGAGAGGTTGAGCGGGGCGAGGCTCTTCTCGGAGCTGGAGCTGATCCTGCGAGAGGAAAATCCCCTTCCCATACTGGAGAGGATGGCGGAGTTCGATCTCCTCAAATTCATCCATCCTTGTTTGGATTATAACTCTCAGACCAAGGCCCTGCTGGCCAGGATATATGAGGTGATCAGCTGGTTTGATCTCCTCTTTTTAGGGGGGGGCTATTTGAAATGGATGGTCTATCTCTTCGGTTTGGCCGATCAGTTGCAGCCGGAAGGGTTGGAAGAGATGGCCCAGAGGCTCTCCCTTTCCCCACGGTACAGAAAGAGATTGATAGAGGGGAGAAGGGAAGGGTTCACCATACTGCAAAAGGCCCGCAAAAGGCGGATGAGGCCCAAGGAGATATATGCCCTTTTTAAGCCCATTTCCATCGAGGTCCTTCTCTATTTGATGGCCAAGACAGATGAGAAGGAGGTAAAGAAGTCGGTCTCCCTCTTCTTCACCAAGCTCAAAGATATGAAGGTGATTCTGCGGGGGAAGGATCTGCAGGAGTTGGGTATCCAACCAGGTCCTATCTACCGTGAGATCCTTGATTCCCTCCTCCTGGCCCGCCTCGAAGACAAGGTCAAGACCAAAGAAGATGAAGTAAGGTATGTTCGCGCCAATTACCTGGCTGAGCGAGTTTGACTTTATTGTTTCGCTCTGATAATTTAGGGGAAAATTTTATCCCTGAGGCGGACGTGGGTTCAACCATTCAACAAATCTCCATCTTAGTCCTTCCCATCCTATTGGCTGTGACCTTACATGAGGTCGCCCATGGGTGGGTGGCCGACCGGTTGGGGGATCCGACGCCGCGGTTGGCAGGCAGGCTTACCCTCAACCCCATCAAACACCTCGATCTGGTGGGGACCTTGGTCTTCTTTTTCACCAGGATGATCGGTTGGGCCAAGCCGGTGCCGGTAAACCCCTTAAATTTCAAGGACCCCCGCAGAGATATGATGTGGGTGGCCTTGGCTGGTCCGGTGACCAATGTCCTGCTGGCAGGGGTCTTCGCCATCGCCTTCCGGTTCCTGCTCCAGCTTTCCCTTCCCAACTTTCCTCTGCTCCTCAAGATATTTGTTCCCATCCTGCTCATGTTAAAGGTGGGCGTGGTGATCAACCTGGGGCTGGCCATCTTCAATATCATCCCCATCCCTCCCCTTGATGGAGGTAGGGTCCTGGCTGGGCTTCTTCCCCCGGAGAAGGCAGAGACCTTTGCTAAGGTAGAGCCCTATGGGTTCTTGATCCTCATCTTTTTGATCATCACCCAGGTGGTCAATTTCGTTGTCTTCCCTGTCATAATGTTCGGCGTGCAACTCTTTTTGGGACCACATATTTAGGGAGGAATATGATATGGAGAAGAGGCGGGTAGTAAGCGGCATGCGTCCCACCGGCAAGACCCACTTGGGGCATATTCACGGCATCCTAGAGAACTGGCGGGGTCTCCAGGACGAGTATGAATGCTTTTATTTCGCTGCGGATTGGCACGCCTTGACCTCTGAATACAAGAATACCTCCGTCATCAACGAGAGTTTGACCGAGATGTTCATCGATTGGTTGAGTGTGGGCCTAGATCCCCAGCGCAGCACCCTCTTTGTCCAGTCGTGGATAAAGGAACATGCAGAGCTCCATCTCCTGCTGTCCATGATCACCCCCCTCGGTTGGTTGGAGCGCAACCCCACATACAAGGAGCAGCAAGAAGAGCTGGGGGACAAAGAGCTGGGGACTTATGGCTTTCTCGGATATCCCGTGCTGCAGGCCGCCGACATCCTCATGTACAAGGGTAATTATGTCCCCGTGGGCAGGGATCAACTCCCCCATTTAGAGATCACCAGGGAGATAGCCCGCAGGTTTAACTATCTATATCGAGAGGTGTTCCCCCTTCCCGAGGCGTTATTAACGGAAGTCCCCAACCTGCTGGGGATCGATGGGAGGAAGATGAGTAAGAGCTACAACAACGCCATCTATATCTCTGACCCTGAAGAGGTCCTGGCGGCCAAGATCGAGCAGATGATCACAGACCCTCAAAGGGGATACAGGAAGGATCCAGGGGACCCAGAGGTGTGCAGCGTCTTCTCCTATCACCGCATCTATACTGATCCCGAGGTTGTCCGGGAGATCGATAGGGATTGTCGTCGGGCTGGAATAGGATGCACCGAGTGCAAAAGAATCTTGGTCAAGAGGGTGAAAGAATATCTGGCCCCTATCCAGGAGAAGAGGGATTACTACCTCACCCATTTAGGTGAGGTAGAGGAGATCATCCGTGAAGGGACCGAAAGGGCGACAGCGGTGGCCCAGAACACCATGACTGAGGCGAGGGAGGCCATGGAGATATAGCCATGGAGCTTTATCAGGTAAAGGTCGATGTTTTTGAGGGACCTTTAGACCTATTGCTTCATCTGATCAAGCAGAATCAATTGGATATATACGACATCCCCATCGCCTTGATCACTGAACAATACTTAGAATATATAAGGATAATGAAGGCCCTCGACCTCAATATCGCGGGGGAATTTTTGTTGATGGCGGCTACCCTTATGTATATAAAGTCTAGGATGCTCCTTCCGTCAACCATCCAAGAAGAAGAGGAAGAGGAGGAAGATCCCCGCACAGAGCTTGTCCATCGCCTTTTGGAGTATAAGAGGTTCAAAGAGGCCGCTTTGTGTCTGTCGCATCAAGAGTTATTGGAGAGGGATGTCTTTGTCAGACCTGCCCAGGAGATCGAGGCCGAGCAAGGGGAGATAGAGGCAGGTCTCTTTCACCTCATCGATGCGCTGCACGATCTGCTACAACGCCGGGAGGTGGAGGAGCTTCATGAAATCACCTTGGAGAGGGTAACCCTGGGGGATAAGATTAGGGAGTTATGGGATAGACTCCAAGGGACAGGTGAGGCTGTACCCTTTTTGTCCCTTTTTACCCCCTTTGCCTCGCGGGAGGAGTTGATCATCACCTTCCTCGCCCTCTTGGAGCTGATCAGAGCGGGGATGTTGCGGGTCTATCAGAAGGGTGCCTTTGGCCCCCTCTGGATAACTCGTACCTTAACGTCGTAAGGGACTGAGATGAAGAGGATTGTCCTGATTGTCCCTTTGGTTTTCTTTCTCTTGGGTGTCTGTGGCTTAGGATGGGGGGAGGAGACCTTTGTGGTCTTGGGCAAGAGCGAAAGGGGAGATGACCTCCCGCACCCTACCCTGGAGATGGCTGTAAAGGATGGGTTAAGGAAGGCAGTAGAGGAGGCTGTGAGGGGTATGATCACGTTCCAGGCCATGGAGGAGCAACATAAGATATTGGTCGAAGGGGTTTATAACAGGGCTGAATCATTTGTCTTGAGCTATAAGGTCCTGGAGGAGACCCCCCTGTCCACCGGATATCAGGCCTTGCTAGAGGTCTTGGTGGATACTAAGGGGATAAAGAAGAGTTTGGAGTCACTGGGGCTTTTGGGAAGGGGGGAGGAAAGGCCCCTTTTGCGGAAGGTCAAATTGGTGGTGGCGGGGATCAAGAGTTATCGGGTTTATCTAAAGGTGGAGGAATTCCTCAAAGAGGATGTAGAGGTTTCGACGTTTGCCCTCACCGAGATCGAACCCACCAAGTTCACCTGGGGGTTGGTCCTGAAAGGTGAGACGGGCAGGTTGGCCGACAAAATCCTTCACCAGGAATTCGGCGGCCTCAAGGTCAAGGTTATAACCTTAACCCCTGAGGAGCTGGAAATAGAGTTATCAACGCAAGGTCCTTCCAAACAAGGGGGAGGTGGATGATGAAGAAACACCCGGTCTTGATAGGGCTCATCATCATTGGGGTGATCTTGGTGGTCTTTGTGGGGTCTATCCTCCTGTTGACCTATATGTTTAGGAGGGAGGCCCCCTCCTTCGTCCTCGGGGATAAGGTAGGGGTGGTGGAAATCACCGGGGTCATCTCCAATTCCAGGGAGGTCATCCGGGGGGTCAAGTCCTTTACAGAAGATGGTGGAGTAAAGGCGATCGTTTTGCGCATTGACTCCCCTGGCGGGGGGGTAGGGGCGTCCCAGGAGATCTATCGGGAAGTGGTCAAGGCCAGGAGGGTGAAGAAGGTGGTGGCCTCTCTGGGGGGGGTGGCGGCATCAGGGGGGTACTATGTGGCCTGTGGGGCCGACAAGATCGTGGCCAATCCGGGCACCATCACCGGGAGTATTGGGGTGGTGATGCAGTTTTCTAATATAGAAGAACTCCTGAAAAAGATCGGTTATAAGGGGTACGTGGTAAAGAGCGGCCCTCACAAGGATATCGGTTCGCCCTTCAGGGAGATGACTCCGGAGGAGGAGGCCTTACTCCAGGAGGTGATCGACACTGTGCACCGCCAGTTTATCAAGGCGGTGGCCGAGGGGAGAAGGCTCCCCATCGAAAAGGTAGCCGCCATCGCCGACGGGAGGATCTTCTCCGGGGAACAGGCCTTGGCCTTAGGGCTGGTGGACAAACTGGGGAACTTGGAAGATACCATAGAGTTGGCTGCCAAGATGGCAGGGATAAAGGGAAAGCCCCATGTGGTCTATGCCCGAAAGAGGAGGCCGTCGGTGCTTGATTACTTTATAAAGGAGATCACTCAACGCCTCAGGGAGGAGGTGCAGGACACCCACCCCCACTTAAATTATATTTGGCATAAGTGATTTAAGGGGTTTCCCCCCTCCTGGCCAAGGTTATAAAGCCTGTATGGGCCACCATTCGGTGAAAGGGACGCACACTGAGCCCCTCTATATTCCAGTTCCTGACCAGGGACTCAAAGACCTGGATGGAGGTGAACCTCTTTTCCTCCCGCAGGGCATCCACCAGGGATTTGACCTGGATGATGGTGGGCAGATAGCCCAGGAACACCCCCCCAGGACGCAGGCTCACAGCTACATCGTTTATTACCCGCCAGGGCTCGGGGATGTCCAAGATGATCCTGTCCAGCCCCTCCTCCTCTATCCCCTCATATATATCCCTCAATTTCACCTCTAGGTTAGGGGGATCCTCCAAGAGGAGGTTGATGTTCTTTTTTGCCCGCTGGATGAACTCATCCCGTACCTCATAGGAGATGACCTTCCCCTCAGTTCCCACACCTCGTAGCAGCGCCAGGGTCAGGGCACCAGAGCCTATCCCGGCCTCGAGCACAATGCATCCAGGGTAGATATCGGCATAGACTAAGATCAGGGCCAGGTCCTTGGGGTAGATGATCTGGGTGTCCCTCTTCATATGCATGATGAACTGATAGAGGGTCGGCCTGAAGACGAGAAATGGTTCCCCCTTGGAGCTGCGCACCACTGCGCCCTCGGTTTTGCCGATGATCTCGTTGTGGAGGATCTTTCCTTTGTAGAGGTTAATATGCCCCTTTTGCCTCATCTTGAAGAAGAACTCCTTCTCATCCGCTGGATCCAGGAGTATGATGCACTCCCCTTCAGTGATGGGTTTGGTCATCTCCGTCTCCCTGCGCCCCCGAGGCCATGGTTTATGGACAAATTCAGCAAATTTGGCTTCTTCCATTTTTTCTATTTATTTTTTCGTTTTTCGACCCCTCTACATTTCGCATTAAATGATCTTTTAACGTCCCTACCTTCTGTAATGTTTCGATATTCTATCTCTGTCTTCACTTTGCTTATCCCCTTTGTAATAAATCTCGATTAGCTCAATTCTATCCGCATCCTCAAAATAAGCATAGATTACTCTAATACCCGACTGAACCCCTTTACTTTTTAGAGACCTACAGGCAAACTTCTTTGCCTTGTATATCTTTGGGTATTCTACCCCTAAGCCGGTTAGTGGGAATATGCCTTTATTATCTATCTTTAGCTTATGATAGAGGTTCAATTGCTTTTCTATAAAGATTATAAAATCCTCTTCCAGGGTTTTAAATCTCTTTAAAAGCCTCTTAAAATCCTTATTAAACTCGGGTAGACGGGAAATTTCATTGAATATCTTCACTATATTCTCTTAGCGAATAAGCTGAGGTTCTATAGAAAACAGACTCGTATTCAATGATCCCTTGGTCTTCTGTTGTAAGCCAGGGGACATCGTTATGGGAGTATTCGCTTATTTGAGAGGCGTTCATATCAGAGAGCCTGTTCAGGACATCATCAATAACTTCGATTTCGTTTGCCTTTAGTTTGGAAAGGTCTCCTTTTCTTAAGGGTAAATATTTTGTTTGGGGATATTCGAAATAGGTACTTTTGACCTTCATGATTTCTCTATCTCCAATCATTTTGTCCACTACTCTTTCGAACTCTATTGGCGTTGGCCCATAACGGTTCTTAATGTAAGTTGCACCAATCAACTGCTCTTCATATTTCTCGTAAAAGTCAAAATCAATGAAATAGAGAAGCTTATAGATCACCGTCTCTCCAATGTTAGGCTTTGAGCCGACCTTGTTAAGGATATAGATAATAACTTCCTTGAACTTCTCTAAATTCTTTTGCGGCACATTGATTCTTATTTGAGGTTTTACCTTTTGTTTCTTTTTGGTTTCTCTAAGTATCACCTCAGGCCCCTTTTTCACACCAAGCAGGTGCTCCACGGAGACATCAAATATCTCCGACAGCTTTATTAACTCATCAGCAGATACCTTTCTCTCTCCCATCTCTATTTGAGATATGGTAGGACGTGAAACACCTAACAGTTCCGCAAGCCTCTGTTGGCTAATCCCCCGTTGTTCCCTCAATTTTTTAATCCTGCTTCCAAGTTCTATATAAACCTTACCCATCTCCCCCCCTCCTTTTTCCCTCCAAAACCAAGTATAATCTTAGAAAGATATTCTGTCAAGATAATGTTGGATTATTTTACCAAATCCTTGTGAGGTTATTAAAAGAACTATAGTTATGCCTCAGCAATAATTTCATCCGGTATTGGTAAGCCTGAACTTGGTTTGACTTTCAACCATCTCAAAGCAGCTAGGTTACGAATCGTGTAGGCGACCTCCTTGGCATTAAGTTTTGGGCGACGGCGTTGTTTCCATTGCATTACTTCATGTAAGACTTCTGCTTCGGAGGGTTGGTCATTTATTTTGTTTGATAATATATTGGCAGCAAAAAGGACTGTAGCAACGACCTCAGATTGCCTTGTTTGCATGCGCATGAATAAATCCGCTGTCTTATCAATAATTGATTCCCATTTTACTAAATCATTCACGTAAGCTTTGCGTGCATCCTCAAAAGTTGGCCCAACCTTCACTGCAAACATACGTCCAAGTTGCTCTTCCCGTATTAAGCCATTGTTGACTAATTGGGTAATAACACCCTTTAACTCTGGAGAGAATGGTCCAAAGCTTGATTTTTTGTATTGCAGTCCAGTCGGCAATCCCTCTTGGGTTGCAATGTAGGCAATTTTCTGGAACGTAGTTCTGCCAACAGGCCAATGGTAAGGTTCTTCTTCCACGCGTTTCAGAATTTCCACTAAGGCAACCCATGCAGGTTTAATCCTTTCCGGAGCAAATTCTGGCTCGGTCCTTTTAACATCTGGGGCCTGCTCCAGAAATTCAGGCTGCAACTCTTCATGTGGTGTCCCGTAGGGTGCATAAAGCTCAACAGGGATATCTAATTGATTTAAGTAGCGGTATAGGGTTGGCCCAACTATCTTCCAATCCAATTGACCTTGACCACAACCAAGCGGGGGAACAGCAAGAGACGTAATCCCCCATTCTTTGTAATGCTGAAGCAAATATTTTAAACCCTGTATAATGTCTTCAATGCGCGAAACAGACCTCCAATGTTCCTTAGTTGGAAAGTTCAAAATCCAAGGGGGAATAAGCCTTTTAAACAGATAGGGTTTCCCAAGTTTGACCTCTTTCCGATTGCACCGTTCTACATAATCCCTGAACATATCAGGGAACTGCTCTTTAAATTCTAGTGCAATCCCCTTTCCCATGATTCCAACGCAATTCACAGTATTGACAAGGGTCTGGGCCTTGGATTCTAGAATATCTCCCATCAATACTTTGACCATTTTCCCCTCCTTATGTGAAGAAAAGATATGAATTTATAGTTACAGGAATATCAACTCCCAGTGCTTCAACTGCTGCTTTTGCTTCAGGACACGAGACATAAGCTCCCATAATAAGACTAGGGTCTATACGATCTGGAACCAAAACCTCAGCACATTTTGCTGACTTGCGGCGCATCGCCTCAAACGGGTCAGGATGAGCCCAGTATTCAGCAAATGTCATCTCTTTGTCAACTATGGAAAGCCCCCTTGGAGCAGGAGCGAAACGTACATAGTCACTTGAGGCATTGCTATCGGTTATAATAACCTCTGGCAAGTCAAGAATTTGCGTACTTATACGGAAAATGCAAAGATCAGTATGACGAGATCGGAGAACATAGAGCGTTGGATTTCTGGCATGGATATACAGATTCACATACTCTTGTAATGGACGTCCACCAGGAACAACTTTCTTCTTCCTTCGCTCCTGAATTACCTCCATGGCAACAGAATTATGGTTTATCTCTTTCGACTGCTTGTGAGAAAGGATGCCCCTGGAAATAATCGAAGGAACATTCCTCATGGTGGTGATGTAATGGAGTTCCTGAAGGTCACTTCGGTTCATGGTATCAAAACACCCTCTCTTTCGACATTCCTATGGGTAGGATGGTTAGAGAAAAGTCCGGACACCCACTCCTTTTTATTTAATATGAGGGGATTAATAATAATGTCTTTTTCCAGCTCCATGTCGTAGAGAGCAGTGCATAGCTCATCTTTTAATTCATAGGTGACGTTATCTGCAAGGATAAGGATATCCCAATCTGATTCATGAGCCACCTCTCCTCGGGCCCTGGAACCAAAAAATACGATCTCTGCATTTGGCGTGATCCTTTGCACGGCCTCTTTAATTTCCCGTAAAATAAGTTTCTCTTTATTAGAAATATTGATTTCATCAACGGATTTCATTCCCTTTCCTCCTCCATAAGCTACTTTATTATATATTTCTTTAAATTCCTCCACCAATCCTTCCAGCTCCTTTCGGGGTGACAAAGGCAATGCGGTAAAAATGGTGAGCAACATGAACTGAAAAAAGCCACCGGAAGGAAGGAATGTAGTTCCTTCAAAATTAAGTTGAATTATATAAAACTACTACATTTCCATCCAAGCTACTACATTTTTAGATCCTTTTCAAAATATACCTTGTTCCCCAGCCCTACCCGACCTCCGCATAATGTCACAGATGCCTTTGATGTAGGCGTTCAGAGATTGGGGAGTGGTTATTCTTCGAGCATTTCTAGGCATTAGAGCGCTACTTCTTCCTCCACTACCCTCCGAACAAGGGCTATTCTCTAAATAGGCAGCCTTACTGTTTTACCTGTAGTTTCGTCTGTTAAAACCAAACCACCGTTTTTGTCAATTTCGAGCTGTTCGTTGGCATTGAGCAATTCGATGCCGTAGATCTTTCCATCAGGAGATATGTCAACATTCAATTCATCACTTACCCGAATCGCCTCAACTTCGGTGATTTTCTCCCTCAACCTGATATAGGCGATATTGTAACGTGGGTCATAACTTAGTTTCATGTTCATTACCCTTCTAGGGGGTGAATTTAAATAGCCATCTAAAACTCTCCTCTAAATGCCTTTCTCAAAATAGCCTGCGGTAAGGCATTGATGGTCTCTAACTGTTTTTCAATCCCGGTACGAAGTTTCTCAGCCTGTGCCATTTTTTCTTTGAGTTCGGCGGTGATGGGTCGGGTCGTCTCCGTCTCCCTGCGCCCCCGAGGCCATGGTTTATGGACAAATTCAGAAAATTGGCTTCTTCTTCCATTTTTGTTTTTGGTATATTAACCTCTTTCAGGTTTTACCATATACAATTGCACCTTACTTGCTTCCAGTCCATCTTGAGCTTTTTCCACATAGCCACAGTCTCTTTACAAAGGGCCACTCTTGAGAAATCATGTTGATCCTTTAGATGCCTAATCACCATCTGATACATTTTATAACGAGTCTTAAAGTCTATCTTCTTCCCCCAATTGGAATTTTCTTTGAGATAAACTGTCCATGACTTATCTTTCACCCCATTAATGGTGCTCTGAAGTCCTCGCAAGGACCCCAGGGTTATCCTCTCAGGAACAAAGCTGTCAAAAATGATATCTACAACCGACAGATAGTGCCTATCCCACTCCTCTACAGGGACCATTGGGTCTACCCTAATCCTCACCTCGTAGCCGTGTTCATAAAGTTTGCGTGCAGCTTCTATTCTTGTCATTACTGAAGGAGCCCTTCTTTCCCATCTTTGAGCTACTGGTTCTGCATTTAGGCTGAAGCTTATTATGGCCTGCTGTGGATCTGGAATCTTTAATAGATGCTTTATGTTGGCCGATTTTGTGACAAAAAGGACCTTATGTCTCTTTTGTCTTTGAAAGAGGGAGATTATGAATTTAGAAAAAGGGTAATCACCCCCTTCACCCATAAGGGAATCCGCTATTTCGCCTGTGTTCAGGATCTCAGGTGTCTCCACCTGTTCAAGGAAAGCATCCACATGCAGCTTTACCTTTTCCAGAGGCTTGAAAGTTGGTTTTAATCTTTCTGGGCGAAAGCGAAAAGTCCCTTTAAGGTAACACCAAGCACAATCAAAAGGACAACCGTAGGCCCATTTAAGTTCTAAGAAGTGCGGGCAAACAATGTCAGATGGTCTTTGAGGGTAAGCAGTTTTATCAAACCTCGTTATGATAGATCCATCATTGACTTTTTCTAATAGCTCAACTTTTTCTCCTTCAAGTGTTTTATAGGTTTTATAGTGCGTCCTTAAACGTGAAAGTGTTTTTAATCGAAAGTTGCTATGATTAATCGGGTAAAGACGCGAGTCATCGTTTTGCCTCGCACAATCTGACATAATTTTATTTTCCTTCAATAGTTTCTTAACATTCTTCTTATATTCAGAGGCATTCCATTTCATGAAGTTTGTTTTTATCAGTTCAAACCAGCATTCCTTGCGTGCTATGCCAGGTTTATCTTTGATTATTGTCAGGATCTCTTCTTCAATTTCCTTTTCATGGCAGACAATTTTCTTCCAGTCAAACGCTTCAAATAAAGTTCCTCCCCATTCCATTTCGTGAAGGGTTTCATAGTATGCTGTATACATAATGTCATTCATCAGGAACAAAGCATCTTGATGGCGGGAACAAAAAATAATGTAGTACTTTACGCGGCCATCTGGTTTTTCTCTAACAGGGCAATATCCGGCATAAGGCAAATATCTTTTTAAAAGCCCTACATATTTTTCTACTACTTGACGCTCTTTTTCATTCGCGGAAAGGTTAGACCACATGATACTTTGCCAATAATCACCACCAAGAATTTTGGTTAGCCTTTGATTTAATATATTCGTTTTTATACTCTCCGTTCCTCCGCTCCTAGCCTTATATGTTGCCAGTCTATGCAAAGTGGGCATGCTTATGTTTATAATTATTTCCGTGCTAAACCTTCTATCTCTTCCTAAATAAGGTTCCAGAGAGGGAAATTCCAAACCTTTAAGACCAAAGGGATCCAAATAAACTAAGAAAGTTGCATCCCCAACAACATCTTTTAGCACCTTTAAAAGTTCTTGAGCGTTTCCGTAAAGCGGAATTGCTTTTTCGCTCTGGATATATTTCTTTAAATTTTTTTCCAATTTTACATGGCTGTTTCTATCCTTATTAATGAAAACTGCGAGATATTGGTTAGAAGCATGCTTGTCGGCAATTTCGCAAATGATCAATGGGGATCCTTTGGTGCCGTCCTCAAAAATAGCTGGTCCGGCAAATGCATCCACCAATATTATCTTACGATTAAGTTTTGATACCTTTCGCAAGTAAGGCACCAAATAACCTCCGATAACTCTATCTTTAATCTTAGACCAGGGCCTTTTCCCCTTGAAGAATTCTAATTCGCTTACCATTTTCGTCAATAATCCGGGTTAAAGATTAATTGCTATCGATTTTCCTCCACGATCTTTATCTCCTCTTCCGTCAATCCGTAGAGCTTGTAAACGATCTGGTCTATGAGCCAGTCGGTTTTACGGAGTTTTTCTTTTAAGGGTAAGAGTTTTGTGAGGGATTTTTCGTATTCTGATCTGATATTTTCATAAAGCTCCCTGGATTTGAGATTTGCCTGGATTCTGGTCTTATTTTTCTCCAAAATTTTCCAGAATTGATCAAACGAGAGATGCTCTTCTCCTTTCTGGTAGTCGCCCAAATAGTTTTTAATCTGTGTTTTTCCAGTAAGGGCCTCAATACCTGCATTCCCCTCAGCATCTGATTGAATTTTTAGCTGACTCTCAAGCCATTCAAGGTATCCCTTAGTCTCCTCCTGTTTCTCTTTATTCATTTCAATCATTTGCTCTGCAAGAAATGTCAGAATATCATGGACAACATCTGATTGCTCCCATAAAGCACCTTCAGGAAACTGCCAGTCTTTATTGAGTGGATCTACGTTATGCTTTTTAACAAGTTCCGGATCAGGCTTATGCTCCTTTATCAATCGGGATTCGACAAAGTGGAGGATGGTATTAGAATTTCCTCTCTCAAGAAATTTTTTATAATGTTTTTTTGCTTCGTAAACTAAGCGCTCCCGTTGGTCTTTGCGCGTGACAAATGAGATACGACGAATGGGAAATGCATCCAAGTGTATTTTTTTGAGTTGTGGTGTAGAGTCGCGGTTGGTAACAAGTTTATACCAATAATAGAAAGTTAGAGTCTTTGAGTTCAAAAGGCAAAGCAAATACTTATAATCCTCGCATGTAATCTTATTAAAAAGGAAGTAAGCAGATTGTTCAGGATACCTACCTGTATCATCGTATGCTGATATTATTTCTACGCCTGTCTTGCGAAGAAGGACCTTTGGGCGAGCTCCTAGCTTACATATGTCTTTTGTCCGACCAGTGATATTATTAGATTTGAATTCAAAATAGAAATGATTATCTATCAAATATTTCTGAACATTTTCGCCCTTGATAACTGGAATTTGTTTGACTGATTTTCTGATAGAAGTGATGCTTGCAGATTTGCCACCAAAGCCAGAAGTGGATTCTACCAACTTGTCAAGCAGAGAAATATTTGGACCCTCCAGTTTATGAATAATTTCTATCACCCTTTCACTATCAAAGAATAGGAACTCATTGTCAGGCAGTTCAGCATAGTAAGATTGAGGAATCCTAATACTACCTTTTTGATAGTCCGTAACCTTCACAATCCAATCGGTCGGCATCTTAGGGGCCTTCTCCAAATCATATATTAAAGTGTCAGCTGTTACATCAGGAAAAGCTATTTTGTAGAGTAAGCTTTTAATCTTAGTATCTTGAAGTATTTGCGAACGAAGATACCTTAAGTTTGCATTGAAGCCTAATCGGTCAGGAACTATAAACGAATGTCTTCCTCCTATTTGAACAAGTTTCAAGGCAGTCCCGATAAAATACTCAAATAAGTTTGGCATATAAGTATTGTCTGGGAATGCGATTGATAAATATAGTGCTTCTTGGTCGTCAAAGTTAGCGATTCGGAACTTTCCCTTAAGCGAAGCCCACGGTGGATTCCCCACTACCGCATCAAAGCCAGGGTTCTCCTTTCTTTGGTGTCCTTCAAAGAAGACCTCTGGAAATTCCAGTTCCCAGTGGAAGAATCTCTTTTCGTCAGCAATCTCTTTTGCTTTTTTGAACCAGCGTTCGTGGCTTAATCTTTCCCATTCCTCATCGGTTGCTCTAAGATTCTTTTCAAGCTTGGCATACCAGTTGAAAACCTCATCATTTCCAAAATATACACTTGTCCATACATCGGCCACATCTTGAAATCTGGTGGTTATCTTTCTAAAATCATTATAAAATTTCTCTTTTTCCCTGATCTGCTCTACTGTATCAGAGGGAAGGCCCTCAATCTGGCCAAAGGCCCCAAGGAGAATATTGACTTTTTCCTTGAAGATACTTTCAAAGAGTCCAAGTTGGATAGGCCCAGCTTGTGGTTTTTTCTTTTTCAATTCAGGAAGGCTTGCTAAATTATCTATTCTTGCTCCAATTAGGGAATTCCCACATCTTAAATGATGATCAAGGAAATTAAGGGGTCTGTTCTTTGCTACCGTGTAAAGCCACAAAGAGAGTTTAGCCAACTCCACTGCCAGTGGGTTCAAATCCACTCCGAAAATGCACCTTTCTACTACTTCACGCCTTGCCCACCTTATGTCCTCTTCTTCTGGTTCTTTTAGACCATAAGGCTCCTTAGCTTCCCTGACCACCATTTCCTTTGAGGGTTTCAACAGGGGCTCGCCGCTTAAAACCTTAAGGAGTTCCCTTGCCAGATAATCAGTAGCCTCTACCAGAAAATGACCACTTCCCATTGCAGGATCGAGAATTTTTAATTGAAGAATTCGTTCTAATGGATCATATCCATGAGAAGGTTCTGCGCCATCAAGCATATTTAGAAGGAAACCCCGCTGTTCCTGATTGCCTCTGGTCAGGTTCCATAATTTAAGTAAATTCTCCTTTTCTTCCTCTCCTCTTTCCTTAACTATTTCTTCGAAAATTTCATCAAAATGACGAGTGCTGTTTCTAATCTCTTGGGCTAACTTTGATTCCCTATAAATCCTCTGTACAAGAGGGCCAAGAGTGTTATCAATGATATAGTTGACAATATAGTCAGGGGTGTAGTAGGAACCAGTTGCCTTACGCTCGCCTTTGTCAGTGACTAGATATACCTCACCTTTACTGACAATTTCTTGTTCCTTAATCTTCTTTTTTGCCTTTTTGGCCTCTTCAAGGTGAATAAAGACTTCCTTACCTTTTTCTTTTACGGAAACAAGCTTCTCTTCAGCAATCTTGAGTCTGTATTCCAGAAGGCCCTCATAAATAGAGCCTAAATGACGGATTTCAAGGCTACCATAATCAATATAAGCCCTATCACTGGAACGGGAGAGAAGGTCTACTGCCTTTGCGATATAAAGATCTCCTACCCTATATTTTTCCAGAAATTCGTGTTTATCGGGGTCAAAAAGCCCACCGTTGTATGGAGGCACTCCTAGCTCGGAATTCCCAGTATTTATGATCTCAAATAATTCTTTTATTTTATTCCAGTATCCATGTGTTGAGGTGGCGATGGGTTCGTGTCTATCTAATCTATCTGCTATTTCCTTCTTAAGGGCATCCAGACTGTATGATTCGGTATAAAGTTGGTTTTCTCCTAGTAGAGGGAGGAGTCCGCGATACTCGGCATAGAGGATGAAGAGAAGGCGGTAAAGGAGGATCAGGGAGTTGTCATGAATCTCTTTAAGACGACTTTCTTTTAGGTCATTCTCTGGTGTTTTCAAAAAGCCCTGAGCCAAGGTCTTTAGCGCCTGGTAGACATTTTCTTTAAGTGCTTCACCGACCGCTTCAGCATAGTCAACACTTTCCTTATAGACCTTTTCTAAAAAATAAGGAAAAGCATGCCTTCGGAAGAAGAGATAGAAGTATTTGAAGTCCTCTATAGAGCCATTTTCAATAAGGTTTTCTAAATCTATCTCATAGAAGATATCTAGCCTCTTTGAAGTCTCTCTTTCATAAAGCCTCCAGTACCTTCCATCAGTAAGTATCCCCCATTTAACTTCGGTAAGCCATAAATATCTACTTATTTGGAGGGAGGGATTTTGTGGGTCTTCAGGGTCAACTTTTATTTTCTTATCGAGTGGTCTTTCCCAGCGCTTGGCTTCCCCTATACAAAGAGATTTTTTGAAATATTCTTCCTTAGTTGCTTTCTGGGCATTCTTTAAGTCCTCCATAGAGTGAAACAGGGCATAATCAGGGTGTTTTGACCATTCACCTGATGGTGTCGGAGGCTCTACATCGATTGTCCAGCCTAAGGTTTCAAAAACCTTATCCAAGAAATGTTTTCGGAGTTGGGGTTCATTAAGCGATGAAAGATATTTCTTATCCCATATACACTTAATTTCTTCTATAACTTTTTCTAATTCTGGTAATGAGATCTTGAATTCCTCCTCCCTCGGAAGGAGTTCTTCAAGGTAATAGTTAGAAAAAAGTCCTTTGTTAAGATGGGACTTCACGTTTTAGTCCTCGGTACACTAATAGCAACTGATATAGGTTCTGGGTTCCTCTCAACTACCAAATCCTCTTCCTCAAGCCGATCAAGGGTCTTTTTGGGTTCTGCTTTTAAATCCTCCAATCGTTTCTCAGATCCTCTAATGGCAATAGCCATATCTTCTCCAAGTATAAAAGGGGTCAGACCCCTTTCTGCCCCATTCTTCGTGCTATCTCAAAGGCAGCGGCAACCCTTATGATCTTTACGTCTCCTAGCCCTTTTATCTCAAGGAATTTGTGTAGAGGCTGATTTGCCATTCCTTTAAAAGAGCCGAAATTGGCGAGAATTTCTTCAGCGATCTTTTCCGCAGGCTTGCCCTTGATGCCCGAAGAGATCAGGATGGCGAGGAGTTCGGCATCAGAAAGGCTTTCCGGACCGAGTTCCCTGAGTTTGCCCCCAGGATGTCGCCACTTTTGAGATGATGAATCCATTTTTTAACCTCATAGTTTAATTTTCCCCTGTTTTTCAACTCACCTGTTTATATCTTCTTTATCCTTTTCTCGTAGTCCAAATGCCTCTTTCCCTCTGAAAGAAGGATATAAAATTTTATACCCTAATCCCTCAAAAAGCTGATATACCTTTTCGGAGCTATTCATCTGAGGTATGTGGCTTTCTATAAACTGTTTTACCTTATCCATTAGTAAAACTTTTCAGGTACTCTTTGGTTTCTTCTAAAAATTGTCTTGCCTCATTTACAACCCTTTGGGCTGTTTCTTTTGAAACCTGCTGAAGAAACCTGTAATCTCCAATATTCCTTTGTTCAAATGCGAAGCGAAGCATTTCATAATATTTGTATTCAAAAATACCTGTCTTGATAAAATGCTGATTAAATCCAGATATAACGCCTGAGTGCTTTGAGAACGAGAGACCTTTTGTAAGAAGAACAGCTTCGGCCATATAAAACATTGAATAATATGCCCTTGAGACCGCAAAATCAAAATCATTTTCTGCAAAAAGACCTAAAGCCACTTTAAGGCTTCTTTCTGCCTTCTGGATAATCCCTTTAATTTCATTTTTCACAACGAAACTCCTTCCTTTCGAATATTAAGATATAAAGGTTCGAGCCTTGAATTGTAATCATCCTGAATAGCCAGGGTAGAACTTATAATTACTCTATCATCATACTTTCTTTCTATTTCACGCTGAATTCGGAAGATTTTATTGAATTCATCCTCATAGCTTGTAATATTGCCTAATAAGACAAGAATATCTATATCAGATTCTTCGGTAAAATCTCCTCTTACCCTTGAACCAAAGAGAATAATATCTTTAAGATTATCTTCATAGACCATCTCTAGCCGACGCTTAAATTCTTGCAAGACATCGCTGATATTCACTGTCCACCTCCATTACGAAATAAAATCTATACAG
>JAFDHG010000012.1 GCA_019308925.1 Deltaproteobacteria bacterium | reverse complement strand
TTTCGGGCAATAAAAAGGCCCCTTTTATGGGGTAGTTTAGCAAATGGATTTTGTAGGTTTAATCCTGATTTCTCTAAAATTATTTGTCCAATGTCATGGGTTGACTCCAAATTCTCCCCAGGGTAAGCAGGTTAGCCTCAAGGGTGGCAAAAAGCAAGACCTGACCCCTTGATCTTTCTCGCCACAAAACCATTTATAATTTAAAACATGCAGATGTCAATCATCAAAACCAAAAGGTCCAAGGCTATCACAAGAATTTAAAAAAGAGACCTCTCAGATTGGGCTTCCTGAACCATCTCTTCTGGAGAGGAAGTTCTCCTTGACAGGGATGGCAAAAAACAACATTATGATGATCGAAAATCGAGGGTAAGACTGTGAAGGATACCTCTGTCTTTCTTAGGGCCTGCCGCAGGGAGCAAACAGAATACACCCCGGTATGGCTGATGCGCCAGGCAGGCCGTTTCCTGAAGGAATACCGGTCTCTGCGACGGCGTTTCCCCTTTCTCACCCTGTGCAAGACACCCGAGCTGGCAGCTCAGGTAACCCTCCTACCTGTAGAGCAACTAAAGGTGGATGCCGCCATCATCTTCGCCGATATCCTCCTGCCTTTGGAGCCGATGGGGATCGATCTTGAATTCACCAGAGGAGAGGGGCCAGTGATCCATAACCCCCCCCGCAGTCGCCCTGAGGTGGAGGGACTCAGGGTCATCGAGGCCGAGGAGGAACTCCTCTTTGTTGTAGAGGCGATAAGAATGGTCTGCCAAGAGCTCAAAGGGGAAATCCCCTTGATCGGTTTCTCCGGGGGCCCCTTCACCCTAGCTAGCTACATCATAGAGGGAGGAGGCACCCGGGACTTCGTCCGGACCAAGTCCATGATGTATCAGGACCCTCCTTGCTGGCACCTCCTGATGGGAAAGCTCAGCGAGGTGGTCATCTCCTACCTCAACGCCCAGGCCCATGCAGGGGTACAGGCGGTGCAGCTCTTCGATAGCTGGGCTGGAGCCCTATCCCCCAGGGACTATGAGGAGTTCGTCCTCCCCCACAACCGAAGGGTCTTTCAGGGATTGACCCCTGAGGTCCCAACCATCCACTTCGCCACCGGGGCATCGGGCATTCTCGAGTTGGTGAAGGAGGCTGGAGGAGATGTCATCGGCATCGACTGGCGCATCGACCTAGACGAGGCCTGGAGGAGACTGGGCTACAAGGTGGGGATACAGGGAAACTTGGATCCAGCGGCCCTTCTTGGTCCTTCGGAGAGGATCGAGATATGCGTAAAGGAGATCTTGGATGCGGCCGGAGAAAGGCCTGGACACATCTTCAACCTGGGGCATGGGGTCTTACCCCAGACACCGCAGAAGAATGTGATAGCCATGGTGGAGGCGGTACACCGCCTCAGCAGGAGATAGATGAAAGAAGAGGGCGCCCTTTCCCGCACAGCAGTCTTGCTGCTGGCCTTTGGTGGTCCCCGCTCATTGGATGAAGTGGGGTGGTTTTTGGAGAGGCTCTTGGGGAAGAGACCTTCGCCGGCACAAATCGAAGGGCTTAAAAGACGCTACCGATCCATTGGCAATGCCTCACCCCTGCCCGAGATGACCCTTCGCCAAGCCAGGACCTTGAAAGAGAGATTAAAAAAAGGGGGGCAACCCCTGCGCGTCTACGTGGGGATGCGCTACGGGCACCCACTGATCGCTGAGACCCTGGAGGAGATCAACAAAGAAAAGGCCTCTCGGATCATCCTCTTGAGCCTCTCCCCCTATTGTTCCCCCTTCACCTCAGAGGGTTATTATGAAGAGGTGAAGAAGGTTGTCGCCCTTTGGAAGGAAAGGATGAATTTTATTCAGGTCGATGACTGGTATGCCCACCCCTGCCTTTGCGCGGCCTGGGCCAAGAGGATTGACAAGACCTTAAAGGAGATATCCGAGAGGGGAAAAGAGGTACCCGTAATCTTCACCGCCCACAGCCTACCCCTGGATGCCGCTTCCTGCACACCCTATGTAGGACAATTAGAGGAAACGATAAAAGGGATTATCGAGACCACCGGCCCCCTGCGTTGGCAGCTGGCCTTTCAGAGCCGGGCAAGAGGAGGGGAATGGTTGGGACCTGAGCCGGAAACCATCCTGGAAGAACTCTCCCAAAAGGGATATAAGAAGGCCTTGATCGTCCCCGTGGGATTTATCTGCGACCACCTGGAGACCCTCTACGATCTGGACATCTACCTGAAAGCATGGGCGAATGAACGGGGTTTAGAGATTATCAGGGTCCCCTGCCTGAACGACTCGCCGGAGTTGATCGAGACCCTCGCACATCTGGTGAAAGGGGCACTGGAAAGGGGATGAAGCGGGTCGCTATCATCGGTGCCGGCATCGCCGGCCTCAGCACGGCCTATTATCTTTACAAGCTCTCCCGCCAAGGGGGGAGGCCGTTGGAAATTATCCTCCTCGAAAAAGAGGGGCGGCTGGGTGGCTCCATCCTTACCGAGAGAGCAGAAGGTTTCCTCATGGAGGGAGGACCTGACTGCTTCCTCTCGGAAAAACCATGGGCCCTGCAACTATGTCGAGAATTAGGCCTGGAGGGGGAGCTGGTCGGCACCAACCAGGAGGCCAGCCGGACCTTCATCCTCTGGCAAGGAAGACTACATGAGCTGCCCGAGGGCTTCATGTTGCTGGTCCCCACCAGTCTTTGGCCCTTTGTAAAGAGTCCTCTCTTCAGTCTACCAGGTAAGCTGCGCATGGGCCTGGATCTGATCCTCCCTCGGAAAAGAACGGATGAGGAAGAAAGCCTGGCCGCCTTTGTCCGCCGCCGGCTGGGAAGGGAGGCCATGGAGCGGATCGCTGAACCCCTGGTTGCAGGCATCCACGCCGGAGATCCAGAGGCCATGAACCTGCAGAGCACCTTTCCCCGCTTTATTGACCTTGAAAGGGAGCATCGCAGCCTCATCTGGGGGATGTATCGGAGAAAGAAGAGATTTCTCTCGCATTTTAATTCCTCCTATACCATGTTCGTTACTCTAAAAGAGGGAATGGAACAGATGGTCTCGGCCTTGGGGAAGGCCCTCCCCCCAAGGTCCATCTTCTTGGAGCGGGAGGTGGTGGAGGTGGAAAAAGTTATTGGGGAACCAGCGGGCAGACCGCGATACCATCTGCGGATAAGGGGGGAGGAAAGGGGTCTGGAGGTGGACGCCTTAGTCCTGGCGGCACCGGCCTTTGTAACGGCGGGGCTCCTGCAAGGGGTCAACGACGATATAGTAAATCAACTCCTCACCATCCCCTATTGCTCCACGGCCACCATCAATCTTGCCTATCGGCGCCCGCAGATAGGCCATCCCCTCGACGGATATGGGTTCGTAGTACCCCGCTTAGAGGGGCTCAAGATCATGGCCGCAACATTTAGCTCCGTAAAGTTCCCCCAGAGGGCCCCAAAGGGGATGGTCCTGCTGCGCTGTTTTGTGGGTGGGGCGAAGAACGAAGAATTGGTATCTTGGGGGGATGAAGAGTTGCTCGCAGCGGTGAGAAATGACATCGACGAGATCCTAAAGATAGAGGGCGCTCCTTTCCTTGTGCGAATCTTTCGCTGGGCAAGGGCAATGCCCCAGTACACCCTGGGACATGAGGAAAGGCTCTCCCTCATCCAGAGAGGTCTATCGAGACATCCGGGCCTCTTTCTGACCGGGAGCGCTTATAGGGGTATCGGGATTAGCGACTGCGTCCATCAAGCCGAACTAACCGCCCAAAAGGCCCTGCAGTTTGTTAAAAACAAGGGGCTATAGTTTCTGATTATTTCATACATAAATAGACAAAATAGGAAATCGGCAAGAACCTTTATATCAGGATAGCTCCTAAGAAAGGGCTTAAGAAAGGGGACATCCATGAAATTATGCAATCCTAATTTTTGAATTTAAGAAATATTATATTTTTATGAACGTTCCTTAAAGCTCCCTTATAGGATGGGTTTGAAATACTTTATCCACCCTGATTACCTTTCCTCTATACTCAGGATTTTGGCCTCTCTTCCTCTCTTTGATCCCTGAATTCATCCCTTTTAGCAACTTCCGTTATTAAGGTTTGTAACCTACCATTAAGTATAATTAACTGGGAGACAAGATCTTTAATTGCAATTGGAAACCTACTATTAATTGTGCCCAATTGGGAGACAAGATCGTTGACTGCACACGCTGCCTTTCCTTTCGGGCGACCCGATCGAGCCTGCCTCCACCATGTACACTTTTCTCTTTTACAATCAACCATATCTGCCCCTTGCGACATTAAGGGACAATATCCGATGATTTCTACTTTTTTCCACTGCTCCTCGTCAATGCTATCGTCCATGATAAACCTCCCTTTCTTCTTTTAAATTTGAAGACTTATGACGTCTTTATAGATTTTTCTATCACTTCCTTTATTCCAAGATCCTTTAATCTTTCCCGAAGTCTTTTAAAAGCTAAATCGCCAAATTGTTAATTTTTGGCAAATTCAGGGGAGGGGAGAAGGGATGTCCCCTTAAAGCTCCTCCATCTCTTGCCAGAAGTCTTCGTGCTTGATGCCACCCTCCTCTCGAATTTGTCGCTTGGCAGCTTGCAGAATGCTTTGGAATTTGGGGGAATAGGCCAAAACCATACGTTCTATCTCACCTTCATCCTCAAGCGAAACCAACACAGCAACTGGTTTTCCATTTCGGGGAACAAAAGGAGGGGAACAAAAGGAGGGACGTCCATTTGTAAATAGGTAATTCATTCTAACAATCGGTAGTTTCTCTCTCTGACTATTTTTTCCCCTCTGTTTACTGCATAGACAATCCCTGGCTGGCTCATCTCGAACCGCTTCGCCAAAGAAGTCCCACTGATCCCTAATTCTCGAACCGCCCAGTAAAGGAGCAGACTCCTCGCCTCTGCTCGCTTCTTCTGACGCCCCTTTAAGTAAAGTTCTTCCTTATCAATCCCGTATATCGCAGCAACTCTCTGCTCAACCCATTCAAGATCATATCCCAAGCGCCTTAATTCATACTGACGAGTGTACTTTTCATCGGCCTGAGCCAGAACTTGCGTAACAAAATCGCTCTCACCCAGTATCCGCTAATCACTTTTGAGTCGATTATGCCCCCTCAAGCGCACCTTTTTGACTTCGTCCCACCCACCAAGGCTCCGAATCAAACCACCTCCGACCAACTCCGGCCTCCTGCCTTGCGCTATCCCTTGTTCCATATAACCAATATACCGCTTCCTCGCTTCACCTCTCTTACTGCCAAAATAAGATAACACATATTCTGTATCCTGCCACCCCTGTTCTCTATTACCCAGCAGCACACTGTGACCACAGTAAGGATATCTGTTAAGCCCAGAGATATCAGAGACGACCTTCGCCCTTAAGGGATTTAGATGGATATAACGAACCAATTCCTTGAGATAGATATCTTCTTGGCAGATAATGGATTTGTATCGGTTTTGGAAAAGCTGACCGTGCCTCTTGTACCTTCGGTTAAAACTCACTGCATATCCTGTAAGCAGTCTCCTCATGAGAGTCGATAATCCCACCTCTCCTGTCCGAAGGAGAAAATGAGCGTGATTGGACATGAGTGCCCATGCATAACAGCTAGTACTGGTCTTAGACACCAGTTCGCTGAGCCGCTCAAGAAGATTGTCGCGGTCCTTATTATCTCTGAATATCTTCTTACGTTCTATTCCCCGTATAATGACGTGGTGCAATACACCTGGTGCATCCAATCTGGCTGATCGTGGCATAAGACATATAATATTATCAATATAGTAAACTGTCAACTAATTTACAAATGGACGTCCCTCTTTTTCCCCTAAAGAGCATAGCCTATTCCCCCATCCGACACACCCCGGTGGGGCACCTCCCTTCTATTGCATGGGCGAGGTATTCATCGCGAAAAAAGCGCAAGGAGGTGCTGATAGACACCATGGGTGACTGGCCCAAGGCGCACAGCGAGGTCTCGGCCATCACTTGGGCTGTTTCCTCGAGAAGGTCGATGGCCTCCTGGCCGCCCTTGCCCTGAGATATCTTATCCATCAACTCATAGAGGCGGTGGGTCCCCTCTCGGCAGGGGGTACACTGTCCGCACGATTCATGCCTGAAGAATTTGACAAAGGACTTGACCATATCCACCACACAGGTGGTCTCGTCCATGATCAGGAGGGCACCGGACCCTAGCGAGGTCCCTGCCTCTGCCATAGAATCATAGTCCATGGGGACATCGAGGAGCTCTTGGGATACACAACCCCCTGCTGTCCCCCCTGTCTGGGCCAGTTTGAAGCCCTTCCCTTCCCGCATCCCGCCGCCATAGTCGGCGATCACCTCCCTCAAGGTGATCCCCATGGGGACCTCTATGAGGCCAGCGTTGTTGATATGCCCCAACATGGTGTAGACCTTGGTACCTGAACAGCGCTCATTCCCCAAGGACTTAAACCATTCTGGCCCTTTGAGGATGATGGGAGGGACATTGGCCAGGGTCTCCACATTGTTGACCACCGTAGGCTTGCCCCAGAGCCCTACTACACCAGGAAAAGGGGGCCTAAACCTGGGATAACCCCGATGCCCTTCTATGGATTCGATGAGGGCCGTCTCCTCGCCACAGATATAGGCCCCAGCGCCAGTGCGAATCTCGATGTCGAAATCGAAACCTGAATCGAAGACATCCCTACCCAGAAAACCCATCTCTCTGGCCTGTTCAAGGGACTGCATGAGGCGTCGGATGGAAAGGGTATATTCACCCCTGATGTAAATGTAGCCTTTGTGCGCCCCTATGGCATAGGCGGCAATGGTCATCCCCTCAATGATACGATGGGGATCCCCTTCCAGGATGAGGCGGTCTTTAAATGTGCCCGGTTCCCCTTCATCGGCATTGCAGATCATGTATTTCTCTTCTTCTTTTATCGGCAGGGTGAAACTCCATTTCAGGCCGGTGGGGAAGCCCGCCCCACCTCTGCCCCTCAAACCAGATCCCTTTACCACCTCCACCACTTCCTCCGGGGTCATCTCCGTAAGGGCCCTCCCCAAGGCCTCATATCCATCTTGGGCGATGTACTCTTCAACGGAATCAGGGTTAATAACGCCGCAGTTCTTCAGGACTACCCTCTCCGCTGCCTTTCTCCTCCATAGGGTCGCCACCTCTGGTGGTACCTTGGCCTCATAGAGGAGGCCTTTTACCACCCTCCCCTTGAGGAGGTGCTCTTCTGCGATCAGCTCGGCGTCCTTGGGGGTGACGTTTACATAATAGACCCCCTCTGGATATACCACCAAGACGACACCCATCCCTGTGAGGCCCAGGTTCCCGGTATCTATCACCTTGACCTCATCCTGTAATCCCAGTTCCTCTATCCGCCTCTGTAGCTTCCCCTTTACTGTATGGGCCCCCATGAGGACACTCTGGGAATCCATGGTAATAAGGACATGGGCTCGGTAAAAGGCCATCTTCGCCTCCTTCATCTCACCTATACTTTTTCAATATCTCCGGAATCTTATCTCTGGTGAGGTTCCCGTAGACCTCTTCATTTATCATTATAGCGGGGGCCACCCCGCAGACCCCAATACAACTCGTCAACTCTAAGGTAAACCGCCCATCGGGGGTGGTCTCACCGACTCTTACCCCCAATTCATCCTCCACTATCTCGATGATGCTCTCGGCACCCATCAGATGACAAGGGGGACTTTCACAGACCCTGATGATGTTTTTGCCTCTGGGTGCCACCGAGAACATGGTGTAAAAGGTGGCCACCCCATAGGCCTGACTAAAGGAGACGTTCAAACCCTCGGCCAACCTCTTGACCGCTTCCTCAGGGAGATAATTTCCACATAGCCCTTGGAGCTCATGCAGGGCTGGCATCAGCCCGCCTGAGACCCCCCTATACCTTTGGATGATCTCTTCTATGTCCTCTTCCCACATCCCTTCACCCTCCTAGCCCAGTTTTTCCACCTTTACGGCACACACCTTGTACTCGGGGATCTTGCCGATGGGATCAAACGCTGGATTGGTGAGTCGGTTGGCCGCTGCCTCAAAGAAGTGAAAGGGGATAAAGACCGTCCCCTGGGGAGATTTGGGGGTCACCATCACCGGAATCTCGATCTGTCCCCTGCGGGAGGCAACCTGCACTATCTCTCCATCCTCAATTCCCAACTCATAGGCATCTACTGGATGGACCTCCATATAACCTTTGGGATACCGGAAGTTCAGACCCTCATCCCTGCGTGTCATGGTCCCGGTATGAAAGTGATAGAGGACCCGTCCTGTGGTAAGGAGTAAAGGATACTCCTTATCCGGCAGTTCCGCCGGCGGGATAAATTCAATGGAATGAAAGAGCCCCTTACCCCTGACGAACTTGTCCTTATGGAGATAAGGGGTCCCAGGGTGATCAGGGGTGGGACATGGCCATTGGATCCCCCCTTCTTTTTTCAACCTCTTATAGCTTATGCCGGCGTAGCTGGGGGTTACCTGGGCGATCTCAGCAAAGATCTCCTCGGCCGAACGATACCTCATCTCATAGCCCATACGGGTAGCGAGATCGGCGATTATCTCCCAGTCGGCCCGTGCCTCCCCTGGAGGCTGAACCCCCTTGCAAACCCGCTGGACCCTGCGCTCGGTGTTGGTAAAGGTACCATCTTTCTCAGCAAAGGAGGCGGCAGGCAGCACCACATCGGCCAATTGAGCCGTCTCCGTCAGAAAGATGTCTTGGACTACCAGAAAATCGAGGCCTCTCAATCCCTCCTCTACGTGTCTCAGATCGGGGTCGCTCACCATGGGGTTCTCACCCATTATGTAGAGGCCCTTAAGTTCCCCTTTGGCAGCCGCAGTCGTCATCTCCACCAGGGTGAGGCCTGGCTCAGAGGGAAGTCCCTTGACCCCCCAGGCCTCCTCAAATCTCCTGCGGGCCTCCTCAACGGTCACGGCCTGATAAGCGGGAAAAACATTAGGCAAGGCCCCCAAGTCACAGGCCCCCTGCACATTGCTCTGCCCTCTGAGGGGGTTCACACCCCCTCCCTCAATCCCCACATTGCCGCACAGCATGGCCAGATTGGCCAGGGACTTGACGTTGTCAGTGCCGGTGATGTGCTGGGTGATCCCCATGGCGTAAAAGATGGAGGCCCGCTGGGCCTGCGCATAGAGGCAAGCAGCTCGGCGCAGATCATCTTGGGGTACTCCCGTAATCCCCTCCACAAACTCCGGGGTATAGCGCCGCAACACTTCCCTCATCTCCTCGAAGCCCTCAGTCCTATTCGCCACATATTCCTCACCGTAGAGTGCCTCCTCGATGATGATGTGCATCATTCCATTGAGCAAGGCGACGTCTGTACCAGGGGTATGGCGGAGCCAGATGTGGGCAAAGCGGGCCATCTCAATCGCACGTGGATCAGCCACAATCAACTTGGCCCCCAGCTTGGTGATCGCCTGTTTCATCTTGATGGCTACCACAGGGTGGTTCTCCGTGGTGTTGCTCCCGATAAGGAACAATACATCGCTCTTGTAGATGTCCACTAGAGAATTGGTCATAGCACCACTGCCAAAGGCGGCGGCAAGACCTGCCACCGTAACCGAGTGTCAAAGCCGTGCGCAGTGGTCGACGTTATTGGTCCCGATCACCGCCCTCATAAACTTCTGCATCAGGTAGTTTTCCTCATTGGTGCAGCGGGCTGAGCTGAGGGCAGCAATGCTATCCGGACCATGCTTGGTCCTAATCTGGGCAAACCTATCGGCCACCAGACCTAAGGCCTTATCCCAGGAGGCCTCCCGGAAGCTGCCATCTTCCTTGATCAGGGGTTTGGCCAAACGATCTTCGTGGTGTATGAAGTCGTGGCCAAACCTCCCCTTTACACAGAGGCTCCCCTTGTTCACCACCCCCTCCTCGTTGCCCGTGATCTTGACCACCCTTCCATCGACGATATTGAGGTCTAAGGTGCAACCTGTCCCGCAATAGGCGCAGGTGGTGGGAACACGTTTAATATCCCAGGGCCTGCCGGCAAATCTGGCCTTTCGTTCGGTCAGTGCCCCTACAGGGCAGACCTGCACGCACTCACCGCAAAACACGCAGTTGGACTCCGCATAGTCTCTATCATAAGCGGTGACGATCTTCGTCCTTGCCCCCCTGTAGCCAAAGTCGATCACCCGGTTCACCTGCACCTCATTGCACGCCCGTACACAACGCCCACAGAGGACACACTTATTGAGATCCCTCAAGATCATAGGGTTAGAATCATCAATTGGGTACTCTGGAGGATCAACGGGAAAGCGGGGACTCTCTACCTCTAGCTCATAGGCAAGGTCTTGGAGCTCACACCTCCCGTTAGACTCGCAGGTGAGACAGTCGTGTTTACCACTGGCCAAAAGGAGCTCTACCACCATTTTCCTGGCTGCCAGGACCCTCTCACTGTTCGTGTGGATTACCATTCCATCCCTATCAACAGGGGTGGTGCAGGCAGTCATAAGTGTCCGTGCCCCCTCCACCTCTACCACACATATTCGGCATGCCCCTACCACTGGAAGCCGGGGGTGATAACAAAGCGTAGGGATATGGATGCCGTTGTCCTGGCAGACCTCAAGAATGGTTTTCCCCTTGTCCGTTTTAATTTCCTTACCGTCTATGGTAATTGTTACCTGACTCATCCTTTGGCCCTCCTTTTAATCGATCTCCAGATCACAGCGAAGACAGCGCCTGGCCTCCTCCATCGCCATCCTCTCAGCATATCCCAATTCCACTTCTTGGAAGTTCACCTTCCTCTCTTCCGGTGAGAGCATAGGCATCTTCACCCTTGGCCGCTCCACCACCTCTTCCTCGATCTCAATGGGTATCTCGAATTTGGCCATCTCCTCCCTCCATGGAGGCTCCCCCTTCTTTAACCTGAGATATCTGTCGATCTCCTCCGCGGCCCTGTGCCCAGCTGCGATGGCGTTGACCACATCCCAAGGGCCTGTAACCACATCGCCACCGGCGAAGACCCCTTCCAGGGAAGTCTGATAGCTCTCAGAGTCAATATCTATTCTCCCTCCCGGGGCAATTTGTTCACGAATCCCATCTAAAAAGGAGAGATTCGCCACCTGGCCGATGGCAGCAATCACCGTATCCGCATCCACGGTGAACCCCGACCCCTCTATCGGAACAGGACGTCTCCTGCCGCTTCGGTCAAACTCCCCCAATCCCATATTTTGACACTCCATTGCTGCCACCTTTCCATCTCGGCCCACTATCCTCTTGGGGACCACCAGAAAGCGGACCTGCACCCCTTCCTCGAGGGCCTCCTCGATTTCTTCGTCTGAAGCGGGCATATCCTCCCGCTGCCTCCTATAAAGGATAACTACATCCTCAGCACCAAGACGCACCGATGTCCTGGCAGCGTCAATGGCAGCATTACCGCCACCTACCACAACGACCCTCCCACCCACCGGCAACCTCTCCCCAAGATTGATACCCCGGAGAAACTCCGCACCTCCATATACCCCGTGCAGATCCTCACCTTCCACCCCTAAGCCTAGGCTCACATGGCAACCGACAGCGATGAAGATAGCATCGTAGTTTTTTCTCAAATCATCAAAGGAGATATCCCTCCCCACACGGGTATTCGTCCTTATCGTCACCCCAAGTCTCTCAATCATGTTTATCTCTGCAGCCAGCACATCCTTGGGGAGCCGGTAATCGGGTATTCCCACAGCCATCATACCCCCGGCCACCGGGAGTTCTTCAAAGACCGCCACGTTATACCCTCTTTTTGCCAGATCATGCGCGGCAGTCAACCCCCCCGGCCCAGAACCAATGACCGCCACCTTCTCCTCCCGAGACTCGGATATCAAGGTGACTGTCTGAATCCTCCTCTTGCGCTGAAAGTCCGCAGGGAACCTCTTTAGCTGAGATATGGCAATCGGCTCATCCAACTGCCCTCTACGGCACTTAGATTCACAGTAATGGGTGCACACCCTGCCACATACCCCGGGGAAGGGGTTCTTCTGGCGGATGAGGGCGAGGGCGTCATCAAATCTGCCTGCGGCGATCAGGGCTAAATAGCCGGGGACATCTTGTTCAATGGGACAGGCATGCTGGCATGGGGCCTTGAAGAGGGCGCTGCAGACCACCGCCGGGCACTTTTTGTGCTTAATGTGGGCCTCATATTCATCCCTGAAGTAGCGGATAGTGCTCAATACGGGGTTGGGGGCGGTCTGCCCCAGCCCACAGAGGGCCGAGTCCTTGATCCGCATGCCCAATTCCTCCAATAGCTCTATATCCCCCTCCCTCCCCTTACCCTGGGTGATATCCGTCAGGATCTGCAACATCCTCTTTGTGCCCTCTCGACAGGGGACGCACTTGCCACACGATTCATCCTGGACAAATTCCATGAAGAAACGCGCCACATCCACCATACAGGTATCCTCGTCCATGACGACAAGCCCCCCAGAGCCCATAATGGCACCTAGCTCCTGGAGGGATTCATAGTCCATGGGAACGTTGAGGTGCTCTTTGGGGATGCAGCCACCAGAAGGGCCACCGGATTGGGCCGCCTTGAACCTCTTCCCCTTGGGGATACCACCCCCTATATCATAGACGATCTCACCAAGGGTGATCCCCATGGGCACTTCTACCAGTCCGGTGTTGTTGATGTCACCGGCCAAGGCGAAGATCTTGGTCCCCTTGCTCCTCTCTGTCCCGATAGAGCTATACCACTGGGCCCCCTTCAAGATGATGAGGGGTATATTGGCGTAAGTCTCCACGTTGTTCAAAAGGGTAGGTTTTGCCCAAAGCCCCTGCTGGGCGGGGAAGGGGGGTCTCGGCCTGGGTATCCCCCTCTTACCCTCAATGGATATCATTAGGGCCGTCTCTTCACCACAGACAAAGGCACCGGATCCCTTCCTCAATTCGATATCAAAGGAGAAATCGGTCCCCAAGATCCCCTCCCCTAGGAGCCCCCTCTCCCTGGCCTGCCCTATGGCTATACCCAGCCTCTCAATGGCCAGGGGGTATTCGGCCCGCACATAGATGTACCCCTGCCTTGCCCCGATGCTGTAACTGGCAATGGCCATCCCCTCTAGGACAGAATGGGGGTCCCCCTCGAGGAGGCTCCTATCCATAAAGGCCCCAGGGTCTCCCTCATCGGCGTTGCAGACGACGAATTTCTCTTCGCCCGGGCCTTGGCGGGTAAATTTCCACTTTAACCCGGTGGGAAACCCTGCCCCTCCCCTACCCCTGAGACCTGAGTTCAAAATTTCCTCTATCACCTCCTCTGGAGACATGGAAGTGATGACCTTGGCCAAGGCGCCATAACCCTCCCTTCCGATATACTCCTCAATCACCGTGGGGTTGATTGCCCCACAATTCCTCAGCACATTTTTTTGCTGACGCCGGAAGAAATCTATCTGACGGAAGGAGGGAATCATCTCCCTCGTCTCTGGATGGATAAACAGATGCCGTTTTACCACTCTCCCCTTAAGAAGATGTTGTTCCACGATCTCTGGGATATCTTGAGAAGTAAGCTTTTGATAGAAGACCCCCTCAGGATAGACGATGATGAGCGGTCCCAACTCGCATGAACCAACACAACCTGTTTCAACAACCTTGATCTCCTTTTCCAATCCACACTTGGAGATCTCTTTTATCAAGGCCTCCTCTACCTCCTTCGCCCCTGAAGAAAGGCATGCACCCCCCGCACATATCAGTACATGCGCACGATATAACTCCATGGTAAACCCCTCCTCATCGATATATTATTCTTCCTCCTTAGCCACAACCCATTCTTCAATGATCCTTTCCCCCAAGATATGTTCTACCAAGATGCGGCTTACCTTTTCAGGGGTCATCCTCCCATAGGTGACCTTGGGCTCATTGGGTTTTACAACGGTAACGGCTGGCTCTTCACTCTCCAGGATGAAATCACCGCTTTGCACAACGGTCACACCGGTGATGTTCCGTTTGGACAATTCCAGGGTAAAGGCGGCTATCACCTCCCGAGCACCAGCGGCAATCCCTGTGGTTCCCATATGGACGATGACCTTAATAGACCCCTCACCCTCCCTGAGCTTGGCCGCCCTCTGAGCATCTTCTCGGATCTTCTTGAGATCCTCCAGCGTCATCTTCTTGGCCATGTATCCTCCTTAATCACAAAGGGAAACTTTATTTATATCCTTCCCAGACCTCCTTTAATTTCGTCGGATTCAACCTCTGATGGACCTCTTTGTCTATCATCATTGTAGGTGCAAGGCCACAGGCACCCAGGCAGCGAACCACTTCCAAGGAAAACCTCAGGTCTTCTGTGGTCCCTCCCACCTCCACATCCAGGTCTTTCTGCAATCGCTCCAGAATCTTTTTGCCACCTCTCACATAACAGGCCGTACCCAGGCATACCTTGATGGTATGTCTCCCCCTGGGGACCATGGTAAAAAAGTTGTAAAAGGTCACCACACCAAATACCTCACTGGCAGGGACCCCCAGGCCTTCAGCAATGATCTCCTGGAGCTTCAAGGGGAGATAACCGTAATAGTCTTGGATATCCTGTAAGACGGGGATTAAGGCGCCCTTCTGCCCTTTGTACTTATCTATAATACGGTGAAAGACCTTCAGATCCTGCTTAGAAAATCCCTCCTTATTTCCCATATCCCCCTTCCTCCATTGCTTTAATATCTTTTCATCACAGCGTGTCTCTTCGTCATGGGACTAGCTAGGCTCAAAGACCAGGTGCCCTAAGACTGTACCCCCCAAGAGGTGCTTTTCCACTATCTCCCTAGCATCATCTGGGGTCACCTTTCCATAGATGACCCTCCCTCCTTCATCGATCACCGTCACCATGGGTTCATGTTCACAGTAGCCAGCACAACCTGTCTGAGTCACCTCTACATCAACAATTCCCCTCTTAGATATCTCATCTAGAATGGCTGCCATCACCTCTCTGGCCCCAGCTCCGATGCCACAGGTCCCCATTCCCACTACTACCCTCTTGATCCCCTTCCCCTTCTGCCTGAGCTCCATCTCCCTCTTGGCCCTCTCCTTTATCTCCCTCAACTCCTCAAGCTTCATCTCTGTCCTCCCTCAACCTACAGTTCCTCCTCTCCATCCATTCACCGACCTCCTGGAGGATAAAGGCGATGACATTATGGTCATTCAAGGGGACCCCATCCAGGTTCTCCCTCAATAACCGGGCATCCAATTTAAACTCATCCCCTTCTAACCTATGGTGATAACAGAAATCTATCTGTGGATTAGCGCCTATCAAAATACTCATCGTCTTCGCCATATCCCCCAGGGGCATCCTGTCTATATGACTGTGTTTGAAATAGGCCTTCACCTCAGTCCCTCGGTCCTGACCAGATTTGACCTCCAGATCACCGTCACACTGAAGAGCTGCCTGTTGCAGCAAAGACAGGCCTAATCCCACCCTCCTGGTCTCACGGGAAGTATAAAACGGGTCGGTAACCCTGAGTAAATCTTCCTTCGGAATACCCCGGCCGTTATCCCTTATGGAGATCAGAAGATAGTCCCTCCCTCTATCCTCTTCGATCTCTATCTCTATTAGGTCTGCCCCAGCCACAATAGAGTTCTGAACTATGTCCAAGATATGAAGGGACAACTCCAACATATCCTATCGAAGGGAGACAATCTCCCTCCCTTTTCTGCCTTCAAGGGCCATCTTGAGTTCTGAAAAAGAGACCCCCTCCATGAGGAGATCGGACCTTCTCCCCCCCACCTCGGACAGGAAGTGTGCATCGGAGGAGGTGATAAAACGCAGGCCCTTCAGCTCAGTGAGCTGGTCTGCCCTATGGAGGTCGTGTACCTCAACAGCAACGATATTGAGGTTGGAGGGAATAAACCCCAATTGTCCAATAAGGCCAAAGGAACCCCTATCGACATGGGCGGGGAGGCAATACCCCCCCCATCTCTCCACCTCCTTGAAGACCTGATCAACGGTCATCTGAACGGAATTAAGCAATAATTTCTCCTCAAATCCCAGTATCTCCCCCTCCATGTTGACGATGGGTTGGTCCCCAAAGTAATCGGGGTTGTTCGGTACATCGGGCAAGCCCTCATAGACAATTTCATCCCACTCCCTCAGGGCGTTGAGGTCCTTGAAAAAGGTCAATATATGCACCTCCTCAATGGTCTGCACCTCCATTCCCGGAAAGATCGATACTGGGGATCCTTCTGCCGCCTGTATGACGGCCTCGACATTCTTACCCGAATTATGATCGGTGATGCTTATTATGTCTAATCCCTCCTCCGCAGCCCGTCTCACGATATCCTTGGGGGCCATCTCCAGATCTGCGCAGGGGGAAAGACAGCTATGGATATGGAGATCTGAGGTATAAACCCTCAACATCAACGTTGGCCATATATACCCAAGCGATAGAGTCTGCCCACGACCTCAAAGGTCGGCATGGGAGTACACAGGATAGGGACACCTTCCTCTTCGGCCCGCTGCACGGTCTCCGCATCGGGCTGTCGGCCATTGGCCATGATGATCCCCGCCAGGTCCCGCAGGGTGGCCACTGCCACGATGTTAGGATGACCCTGGATGGTCACCCAGATATCCCCCTCCCTGCTGTTGGCCATGACATCACTGAGCAGGTCGCTGGCATATCCCCCCTTCACTTCTCTGTCGAGCCCCCCTTGGGCGGCCTTTGCAACCAACTGGAGATCATTTACTAAATCTGCAAGCTTCATATCTACCTCTTGGGTATGGAATGGGGCTTCTTTCCCGCCCACTCCATCACCTCTTCGGCCAGATCTTTGGCCCTCTCCCTCCACTTGAAGATACAATCGGTTACCTCCGCCCTCCCCTGCACGACGTCATCGGCTAAAGCTCGGCAATTGGGGGCACCACAGGCCCCGCAGTCCAAACCGGGCAAAGAGGAGTGGATCTCATCCCGCAGCTTCATCTTCTCCACGGCCTTGATGGGGTCAGGGTCCAAGCGGCTGGCAAAGGGCTTTGGTTTCAACCTCTTCTCGAAAAAGTAATACCCTTCCCTGAAACGCCTCACCACCTCTTCCCTTTTTATCTCCGACTCCTTCTCGTTGCCGAGCATCAGCTTCCTTATCCTCCCCCTGGCCACATAGCGATCGGCCACGGTCAAGGCACCACCTATACAACCCTCTGGACAAGACCTCGCCTCAATAAACTCGATGTTGCGCAACTTGCCGTTTTCTATCCCATCCAGGACTTTTATCACGTTCTTGATCCCGTCCACCACAATGCTCTCCTTGTCATCCCGCAGGCACCTTTGGCGCTCCAGCTCCCTGATCTCCCCTCCTTTCATCGCCCATCCTATCCCTACCCCGGTGGCCTTCTGGAGATCCTCCTCTTCCCTCACCTCCCTTAGGACTGCCAACAATTGTCCGTAGATGGCGGAGATGGATATGGTCCCATTTATATAAGACCTCTCCTTTGTTTCCGTTTTGGCAATGGCCACTATCTTTGCCGGACAAGGTGCAATATAAAAGATCCCTATCTCCTCCTCCCTCAACCCCAGCTCCTTCACCTTTTCCTCCCTTGCATATTTGGCCGTAATCTCTGCGGGGAGCTCAATGGGGTTAATATTGTCGACGAAATTGGGAAACTGTATCTGGATCAACCTGATGATGGCTGGGCAGTAGGAGGAGATGATGGGGTAAGGACCACGATATTCCTTGAGATATTCTTGGGTAGCTATACTCGCTATCTCCGCCCCCACCGCCTCCTCACAGACATCGTCAAAACCGAGGGCCTTTAGGGCGCAGAGGACCTTGTTAGGCACTCCCTCTCCAGGGAACTGGGCATATAGTGAGGAAGTAGGAATGACGATGGTATATTTATAACGCTTAAGGTCTTCCAGGCCGTGGGTACTGGCGGTGATGGCATTTTCAGGGCAATCACGAAAACACTTTCCGCAGTAGATGCACTTATTGGTGAGGATCCTGGCCTTGCCCTCATAGATCCTGATGGCCTCGGTACGGCAGGACATCATACAATTTACGCAGCCCTGACATTTGTCCTCATCGATGGTGATGATCCCATAAGATTTTTTCATTCTAATCCTTTATCGGATGTAGGGGATTTAGTGATCATCTCCACTATGGTCCCCTCTCCCGCTGTAGAAACAATGTTCAACGCATCTACGTTCTTCTTGATGTTGGAGAGCCCCATCCCCGCCCCAAAGCCCATCTCCCTGATCTCCGGGGAGGCGGTGGAATAACCCTCCTGCATCGCCAGCTCGATATCCTCTATGCCAGGTCCTTTGTCCTCCACCACAATCTTCAGCTTTTCAGGGCTGATGGTAAAGTATAGAGTCCCTTTCTCCGCATGACAAACTACATTCATCTCCGCCTCATAGGAGGCAATGGCCACCCTTCTTATAAAGTTCGGATCGAAACCCAGTTCCTTCAAGATCCCCTTGACCTTGCTCGAGACCTTCCCCGCATTCCTGAAGTCCCTCCCCTCGATCTCATAATCCCGCTCCAGCACACGCTCTTGCATCGATGCATACTCACCAGATGGTCCCTGAGCTACCAGTCAATCCCCGCATCGCCAGCCTGGCGCATGCCTCATACATAAAGAGTTTTGTGGCCAATAAAGGAATGCCTTTGTTCTTGGCCAATTCTATAGTCTCACGGTCAGGACTCTTTCCATGGACAAAGGCGATGGCCTTGATGTCTGCCATCTCCGCCGTCCAGATCACCTGGGAGTTGATCAAACCCGTAATCAACAGTTCCCCACCAAGGCTTTGGGTCAGGACATCACTCATCAGATCAGCGGCCTCCACCATCTCGATCTCTAGCTGGAGATCAACAGGCTCCCAAAGAAGCTCTGCCTCTAAGATCCCCTTGACCTCCCAAAGTTGCATGAGATTAGACTACCCCAAATATCTCAAGTCTGTCAACGGGGAGAAAACGGAATGATGTTGAGGATGGAGCTATTCTCAGGATAAATACAGGAGTACTGGACATCCTTTCATAATAAGAACTGGATGGACCGTTGGGCCAGGGCCAGAAAGGTAGAGGGTAAGATCCCGATCTGCAACACACCCCATACCGATATAATTACGGCTAAGACAGCAGCTGGTGAAAAGGCCTCTATCGCCACGTCCTTCTCCGGCTCTCGGAAGTACATATATATCAGCACTCTGAGGTAGTAATAGGCAGCGACAGCGCTATTTAAGACCCCGATGACTGCCAGCCAATAGTATTTGGCCTTCACTGCGGCGCTGAACACATAGAATTTGGCCATAAAACCGGCCATGGGGGGTACCCCTGCCAACGAGAGCATGAAGATGGACATAGAGGCTGCCAACAGGGGATGTTTAAAGCCGATCCCCGCATAATCTGTTATAAGGGTGTTCTCCTCCCCCTTCTTCCCCAGCAGGATTATTACCGTAAAGGCCCCTATGTTCATAAAGATATAGGCCAGGAGGTAAAAGAGGATGCTCGATTTGCCCAGCTCGTTTCCAGCCACAAAGGCCACCATGATGTAGCCTGCATGGGCGATACTGGAGTAGGCGAGCATCCTCTTGATATTGGTTTGGGAAAGGGCGATGATGTTCCCCACTATCATAGTGGCCACCGCCAAAAGCCACATAATCTCCGTCCAGTAGGCCTGCAGGTTGGGCAGGGCGTAAAAGAAGACCCTTACAAAGGCGGCGAACCCTGCGGCCTTGACCCCTGTGGCCATAAAGGCAGTGATGGAGGTTGGAGCACCCTCATATACATCAGGGGTCCACATATGAAAGGGGACCAAGGCGATCTTGAAGCCAAATCCTATGATCAGGAGGGCAAGCCCTATAATCACAATGGGGAGGCTGCTGACCCAAGCCCGCTCTGTGAGGATATGGCCTATCCTGCCCAAATCGAGGGTGCCTGTGGAGGCATAGGTAAGGGCGATACCATAGAGGAGAAAGGCCGAGGCAAAGGCCCCCAATAAAAAGTACTTAAAGGCCGCCTCCACCGATCTGGTATCCTCCCGCATGATGCCGGCCAAGACATAGATGGAGATGGACATCACCTCCAGCCCCAAAAAGATGATCAGGAGGTTGACCCCCGAGGCCATCAACATCATCCCCGCGGTGGCGAACAAGACCAGGACATAATATTCACCAAAATCTATCCCCTCCCTCCTGGTGTATTCCAGGGAGGCCAAGACGGTCAAAAAGGCGATGATCAAGAACATGACCTTGAAGAAGAAGGAGAAGGGATCGATCTTTACCATGCCGTTGAAGGCGCTTAAGTCCTTGCCGATCCCCAAAAACAGGGAGAGAAAGGCCGCGGCCACCCCTAGCAGGGCGGTATAACCGAGTAAGCCCCTCTTCTCACCGCGAACAAAGACGCTCAAACCCAAGATCAACAGGGCGAAGATGATCAATACCAACTCCGGGGCGATCACCTTTAGATCTGCTGCTGAAAACTGGATCTTGAAGATCTCCATCTCCCTCTTACTCCTTTACGATCACTAGTTTAACCTTCGAACCTACTGTTTCCTTGATCAGGGATGACCCCCCCTCCCCTGATGCCGTTACAGTGGCCTCATACCTTGCCTTGACGTCATAGAGGAAGTGTTGCACCGAGAGCTCCATCTTCTTTAAGAAAAACTTTGGGAAGACCCCCATCCAGAAGATCATGATGACGATGGGTACCAGGGTCACGATCTCCCTGAGGTTGAGATCCTTGAGGCCTCGATTTTCCGTGTGTTTGATTGCACCGAACATCACCCTTTGAAACATCCAGAGCATATAGGCCGCCCCCAAGATCACACCCGTGGCACCAAAGACCCCATATACGGGATTGGTCTTAAAGGCCCCTAAGAGGATAAGGAACTCACCCACAAAGCCATTGGTCCCCGGGAGGGCGATGGAGGAGAGGGTCACAATCATAAAAAAGGTGGCATAGATCGGCATCACCCTGGAGAGCCCCCCGAAATCGGCGATCAGCCTGGTATGCCTCCTTTCATAGATCATCCCTACAATCAAAAAGAGGGCCCCCGTGCTCACCCCGTGATTGAGCATCTGATAGACGCTCCCCTGCACCCCTTGCACATTAAAGGCGAACATCCCCAGCATGACGAAGCCGAGATGGCTTACACTGGAAAAGGCCACCAGCTTCTTGAGGTCGTCCTGCATCATGGAGACCAGGGCCCCATAGATGATCCCGATGAGGGCCAAGATGGATATGATCGGGATCGCCTTGAAGGCAGCGGCGGGAAAGAGGGGGATGGCAAAGCGGATAAACCCGTAGGTCCCCAGCTTCAGGAGGACACCTGCCAGGATCACGGAGCCTGCGGTGGGGGCCTCCACATGGGCATCAGGCAACCATGTATGAAAGGGGAACATGGGCACCTTGATGGCAAAGGCCAGGGCAAAGGCCGAAAACATTATGCACTGGGCCTTAATGGGAAGGCCCACCTGATAGAGCTTAAGGAGATCAAAGGTATACACGCCTGTGGCCTTCCCGTGGAGGAAGTAGAGGGCGATGATGGCCACCAACATCAATACACTCCCTGCCATGGTATAAAGGAAGAACTTGATGGCGGCGTAAATCCTCCTTGGTCCTCCCCAGACCCCGATGATGAGGTACATGGGGATCAACATGACCTCCCAGAATACATAAAAGAGGATGAGGTCCAAGGCGACAAAGGCCCCTATCATCCCGGTCTCCAAGAAGAGGAAGGATATCATGTATTCCTTTATCCTCTTCTGTACCGCCGTCCAGGAGCTGAGGATACAGAGGACCGTCAGGAAGGTGGTCAGCAGGATCAAAAATAGGCTGATCCCATCGATCCCCATAAAATAGGTGACCCCCCACTCCTTGATCCAAGGGACCCTTTCCACAAACTGCATCCCAGCCACCCCCTCATCGAATGAGATAAAGAGGGAGAGGGAGACGATGAACTCAACCAGCGAGATGATCAGGGCCACCCTCTTGAGGAGTTCCTCCCTGTCATTGGGGATAAACAACAGCAGTATTGCCCCCGCCAGGGGGAGAAAGGTAACCGTTGTCAAGATAGGAAAGCCCAATTGGCTCATAAAAGACTCCTTATCAATAATATGACGACCGCCACCGCACCAAAGATCATACCAAGGGCGTAACCCTGCACACGGCCTGTCTGGATCTTGCGCAGGATCCTCCCCCACCAGAGCATAAGCCCAGCAACCAGATTCACGGTTCGATCTACCACCCCGTCGTCGAACTCCCGCCAGAAGAAGTTGCCTATATTCTTGGAGCTATTGACAAAACAGGCCCCATATATCTCATCCACATAATACTTATTGAAGATGATGGTGTATAACGTCTTAAATCTCTGGGCCAATCTCTTTGGGACATCGGGCTTCAGGATATAAAGATAAAAGGCGATACTGATCCCGATCAAAGCGATGATTACAGAGGCGACCATCAGGATGAGCTCCAAGTTGATGCTGCCTCCCCCCTCCGTCACACCAGCGGCATAGGCGAACTTGACCAAGGAGAAGGAGGCATGCCCAACTCCCTCTGGGTGTCCCCCCAATACAGGGGCGAGAAACTCATGGAAGTAGTTCCTCCCCCCTAGGATATAGGGTATCCCCACATAACCGCCAATCACCGAGAGGATGGCCAGGATGATGAGGGGGACGGTCATAATGGGGGGGGACTCATGGATGTGCTTCTTTACCTCTTCTGAGGCCCGGCACTGCCCGAAAAAGGTGACAAAGGTGAGCCGAAACATATAGAAGGCGGTCATCCCCGCTGCGACGGCCCCCACCAGCCAAAGAAAGAGATGACCGTGGGGGCTGCTGAAGGACTGCCAGAGGATCTCGTCCTTGCTGAAAAACCCCGAAAACCCGGGAATCCCCGCAATGGCCAACGTAGCCATCAAGAAGGTCCAAAAGGTGATGGGGGTCTTCTTCCACAACCCCCCCATGTTCCTCATATCCAATTCCCCGCTCAGGGCGTGCATCACACTCCCTGCCCCCAAAAAGAGGAGCCCCTTAAAGAAGGCATGGGTCATGAGGTGAAAGATCCCCGCGCTAAAGGCCCCCACCCCCACGGCGAGAAACATATAACCGAGCTGGCTGATGGTGGAATAGGCCAGCACCCGCTTGATATCGAACTGCAAAAGGCCCATGGAGGCGGCATAGATGGCTGTGGCAGCGCCGAAGATGGCCACCACCGCCATGGAGACAGGGGCCATGCTGTACAGGACGTGGCAGCGGGCTATCATGTAGACGCCCGAGGTGACCATGGTGGCGGCATGGATCAGGGAGCTGACAGGTGTGGGACCCTCCATGGCATCGGGGAGCCACACATATAGGGGGAGCTGGGCAGATTTGCCGGTGGCCCCTGTGAAGAGCAGGAGGGTAATCAGGGTCACGGTGACAGGATCGAGGATATGGGCCTTGGCAAAGACCTGATTGAACTCCAGAGTACCCAAATGGGTGAAGATCATGAACATCCCTAACAAGAAACCAAAGTCCCCCACCCTATTGACCACAAAGGCCTTCTTGCCCGCATTGGCGGGGGCATCCCTCTCAAACCAAAAGCCGATCAGGAGATAAGAACAAAGCCCTACACCCTCCCATCCGACAAACATCAGCAGGAAGTTGTTGGCCAGGACCAGGGTGAGCATCATAAAGACAAAGAGGTTGAGGAAGGCGAAATACCTGGTGAACCCTGTGTCATCGTGCATGTAGCCCACAGAGTAGATATGGATGAAAAAGCTCACCCCGCTGACCACCATGGCCATGACGATGGAGAGGGGATCGATCTTATAACCTACTACTGCCTTGAGCCCCCCGGAGACTATCCAATCAAAGAGGACCTTGTCGGGCACAGCAGCCCGGGCATCAGGGGGGAGCCTGAGGAGGCTGAAAAAGACCAGGATGGAGAAGAGGAAAGATAGCCCCAGGACAGAACACGCCACCCAACTGACCACCTTCTTGTCAAGGTTATACCACCTCCCTATCAGACCGTTGAACAAAAATCCCATGGCAGGGAATAGAGGTATCAACCATACATATTCGATCATAGGGTGCTCCTTAACGACCTTCAGGTCGTCTCTTCAGGGGGGTTGCGCCCCCCTGAAACCCCAAAAGGTATTCTCCTTATTGGGGGTCTGGGGGCTTGTGGCCCCCAGAGAGACGGGCAAAGCCCGTCTCACCATTTCAAGAGGTTTATCTCGTCCACCTTTATGGTCCCCCGCCCCCGATAAAGAAGTACGAAGATGGCCAGACCAACGGCCGCCTCAGCCGCCGCCACCGTCATCACAAAGAAGACCATCAGGACCCCATCCAGGGAGTTCAGATAATGGGAGGCGGTGATCAGGCTGAGGTTGACGGCGCTGAGCATCATCTCGATGCACATAAAGATGACGATGGCATTCCTCCTGATCAGGACCCCCACCGCCCCAATGGCAAAGATCAGGGCGCTCACGACCAAGTAACAGATGGGTGGCACGCTGGAAAGCATATCTTCTACCTCTCCTTTTTGCTCAGGATTACTGCCCCGATAATCCCCACCAACAGCAGGATGGAGGCCACCTCAAAGGGGAAGAGAAAGCGGGTAAACAGCAATCCTCCCACTGCCTTGACCTCGCCCAGTTGAGCGATCCTCTCCGGGGTAAACTCTCCACTTTCCCCTGGCAATACCTTGAGGGCAATCCCATAGATGAGCTGGGCAAAGAGGATGATGACAAGGACCATCCCTATCACCGTGGCGGGGGAGAGCCGGATCTTGTAAGTCCTCTCTTCTTCCTCCACACTCAGCAACATGATGACGAAGATGACCAACATCATGATGGCCCCGGCATAGATCAACACCTGGGCGATGGCGATAAACTGGGAGTTGAGGAGCAGATAGAGCACAGCGATGCAGAGGAAGTTGAGGACCAAGAACATGGCCGAGTGGATGGGGTTGCGGCGGGTAATCACCATCACCGCAGCAAAGATGGCAATCAGGGCGGTCAGGATAAAGGCGATCCAATAAAAGAAGGTCCCCATGACTATCTATACCTCCTTCGGGGCAGAGGCCAGAAGCCTCCCCTTATCCAGGATGAAGTCTTCCCGCTGGTAATCCACAAACTCATAGTTCCTCCCCAACTTGATGGCGTTCACCGGGCAGGCCTCGGCGCAGAGACCACAATAGATACACCTGATGGCGTTTATCTCATAGACCTCGGGATATCTTTCTCCCCCCTCTAACTCCACGGCCACCAGACGGATGGCATTAGAGGGGCAGACGGTCACGCAGAGCCCACAGGCCACACAACGGGTATCACCCTTCTCGTTTCGCTCAAAGTAATGGATTCCCCTCCACCTGGGGGCCACCTCCCGCTTATGCTCAGGGTACTGAATGGTCACCGGACGGGAAAAGAACCTCTTTAGGGTAAGCCTCAATCCTTTCAAGAGTGGGATGATCATCGCTCTACACTCCCTTTAAAGGACCATAATCAAACCAGTGAAGAATATATTGGCCAAGGCCAAGGGCAAAAGGACCTTCCAGCCGAGCTTCATGATCTGATCGTACCTCAGCCGTGGAAAGGTCCCCCTCTCCCAGATACAGAAGTATACCAGGATACCTGTCTTTACCACGAACCAGATCCAAGACAGTGATGGGGGCAAGAATGGACCATGCCACCCTCCGAGAAAGAGGGTCGTAGCGATGGCACATATCGCCACCAGATGTGTGTACTCCGCCATGAAGAAGAGGGCGAACTTCATGCTGCTGTACTCGATGTTGTAGCCGCATGCCAGCTCCGCCTCTGCCTCAGGCATATCGAAGGGGGTCCGGTTGATCTCTGCGATGGCACAGATTATGTAGAAGATAAAGGCAAAGGGCTGATAGAGGACGTTCCAGTGCCCCCCGGCCTGTCTTTGGACGATCTCGACCAAATTGAGGGTCCCCGAGATCATCAACACCCCGATCACCGAAAGTCCCAGGGCCACCTCATAGCTGATCATCTGGGCTGCCGCCCTCAGGGCACCGATGATACCATATTTGTTATAACCAGACCAACCACCCAGGACGACCCCATACTCCCCCAAGGAGGCTATACCGAAGACATAGAGGAGGCCGATATCGAGATCGGTGATGGTGAGGGAAACGGTCCTTCCAAACAGCTCGATCTTATCGCTGAGGGGGATCACGGCAAATAGTGATAGCGTCGCCACAATACTGATCATAGGGGCGATAATAAAGAGTGATTTGTCCGCCCTGGCCGGGACCACCTCCTCCTTGAAGAAGGCCTTGATCCCATCGGCAATGGGCTGAAAGAGCCCAACGGGTCCCACCCGGTTGGGCCCATACCTCACCTGGATATGTCCCAATACCTTCCTCTCCACAAGGGTAAGATAGGCCACCACCAACATCAGGACGGAGAAGACCACCACCACCTTGACTGCAGCCTCGATCAAGAAATAGACCAGCTCCATCCTCTCCCCCTTAAATCTTTTCTACCCTGGCGGGGATCCTCCCGTAAAGGGGTACCTTGGAAACAGGGTCTAATTGTGGACCCACCAGCCCGGAGGCATCCACCTCATAAAAGGAGAGATAGAGGGAAAGGACATCCCTTCTCATCCCCTCTGACCCTTTCGCCTCCACCTCCACCTCCCCCCAGGGGGTAGTAACCTTAACCCGGTCGCCATCCCCGATACCCATCCCTCTGGCCTCCTCAGCGTTCATCTCCAGATAAGGACTGGAAGAGAGCTTGGCCAACCCCAGGGCCCTTCTCTGGGGGCCAGAGCCGATGAGGTGGTTATAAAACAGGCCTTCCACGGAAAGCGAAAAGGGATAGCCCTCCTGCTCCTTTTCCTGTTTGGACTCTACAGGGCAAAAGGCCGCCTCTTCCAAAAGATCACCTCCTCCGTCATCCCGCACCTGGGCGTCCAATGCCTCAAAGTCCATCCCCTTATAGAGGGGATTGGTCCCTTTTATCTCTTCAAAGACCCCTGCAGGAGATTCAGCCTTCATCTCCTTGCCCATGAAGGCAGCCAAATCCGATAAGACCTCACCCTCCCACCTTAGACCATCAGGGGGCTTTAAGGCCTTGCGTAACCTCTGTACTCTCCCCTCACAGTTGGTATAGGTGCCGTCCAGCTCCGCAAAGGAGAGGGCAGGGAGGACCACATGGGCCTCCTCGGCCGTCTCAGAAAGGAACATATCCTGGACTACCAAAATGTCCAGGTCCTTCAACCCCTCTTCTGCCAGGGATTTGGGGAGGGTGATGAGGGGATTCTCCCCTAAGATGAATAATGCCTTAAGCCTCCCCTCGGAGGCCGCCTGAAACATCTCCATCGCCGAAAGCCCCTTCCCATCCACTGGGCGATATCCAGGATGGAGCGAGGGTGCTGACCCCATCTCTACCACCCCTAACATGTTGCTCTGAGGCCCAATAAAGTGAAACCCTCCACCTTCGGAAAGGGCCCCGCAAAGGAGTGCCAAGTTGGCCAATCCCTTGATCTGATCCACCCCTTGCGGCTGCTGCCCCAGAGGGGGTGAACAGATAATGGCAGGCTTTTTCGCCTGGGCCAGGTATTCAGCCGCCTCCCTGAGGAGATCCTGGGGGACGCCAATAAGTCCCTCCACGTACTCGGGTGTGTATTTCTTGGCGGCCTCCTTGAGGGCATCCAACCCCTTTACCCCCTCCACCCTCGGTCCCCAGGCCCCTTTACCTTTCTCCAAGAGGAGGTGGATCAAACCATTAACCCAGACCAACTCATCCCCAGGGCGCAGGCAAAACCAACAATCCGCCTCCTCGGCCAATCTAATCCGCCTGGGATGGACCACGATGAGGCGTGCCCCCCTTCGCCAGAGGGCCTCCCTGACCAGATTGGCGGCGATGAGGTTGTCCCTGTCCAGATCCCCCCCTGCTATGATGATACAATCGCCCTCGGCAACTCCATCCAGGCTGTAAGGAAGATAGTCCTTCCCCATGACCTCCCTTATGGCCAGACGGTATGGCTCCAGACAGAACCGTCCGGTGGTATCTATATTGTCAGTCCCCACTACCTCTCTCATGAATTTCTGGAAGAGGTAGGCCTCCTCGTTGGTGCAGCGAGGGGAAATCAGGCCTCCTACTGCCTCAGGGCCGCTACTCAAGATGACCTTATTGATCATTGCTGCAACGTAGGAGAGGGCTTCCTCCCAGGGGACTTCCTTCCATTTACCGGCCCCTTTTATCATGGGCCTGGTGACCCTTTGGGGGTGATTGAGAAAGTCGTATCCGAAGCTCCCCCTCTGGCAGAGGCTCCCTTTGTTCGCCCCTTTATCCTCTTTGGTTGTCGCCCTTATCACCTTGTTCTCAAAGATGTTCAGCTCCAGTTGACAGCCTAGGGAACAGTAATTACAGGTAGTGAGGACCTTCTGCTGTTGCCAGGGTCGTGCCTTGATACGGCTGACCCTCTCGGTCAGGGCCCCCACTGGGCAGACCCTCAGACACTCCCCACAGGAGATACAGGCCTCGGGGTCCCTCATCTCTATCTCCGCATCGTACCCTTTCCCTGCCAAATCGATGGCCCGGACCCTGACAATCTCATGACATGCCCTGATGCAGCGCATACACATGACACAACGATCGACCCACTGTCTGATCAGGGGGGTGGCGAATTCCCTCATCCCTTTGGAGGCCTTGGTGGCCTGATAGTCCTGCTGATCTATGCCGAACTCGAAGACCAGATTTTGCAGCTCACACGCACCGGCCGCATCACATTGGGGGCAGTCTAGGGGGTGGTTGAGCAAAATAAGCTTGAGGGCATCTTGGCGGATGCGGTTCAACCTCTCCGTCTGGGTGTGGACCACGATCCCATCCTGCACATAGGTGGTACAGGCGGTCATCGGTCTGTCCGCTCCCTCTATCTCCACGACGCAGAGGCGGCACGAGCCAATGGGGGTCAGTCTGGGGTGATAACAGAGAGTGGGGATATAGATCCCATTCTCCTGGGCCACCTCCAAGATGGTCCTGTCAGCCTCCGCCATGATCTCCTTACCATCAATGGTTAACTTGACCATCGCTGCCCCCATCTTACTCCTCTATGGCCACCAGGCCGATGCGATAACAGCGCAAACAGCGAGAAGCCTCCCGCATGGCCGCATCGGTGGAAAATCCCTCCTCCACCTCTTCAAAGGTCCACTTCCTGGTCTCCGGGGGGAGGGTCTCGAGTTGCTCCCTCTTCCCCCCGGGTATGATCCCGATATTCTCCTCAGAGTCATATACCCGGATCTCGCTCATCAACCTCTCCAGCCTCTCGTCATCGCTGGCCTCTACCTTCTCCCCCTTCAGGTAGAGGTCAATCATCTCCGCCGCCAATCTACTGTTGCCCGCCGCCCTCACCAGCACATCGGGGCCACTGACGCAGTCTCCAGCGGAGAAGATCCCTGCTTGGGAGGTGCCCAGGGTCTCATCGTTCGCCACCACCGTAGACCATTTGGTGGTCTGTACCCCGTCCTTCTCTTCTAAAAAGGATAGATCAACCCGTTGACCGATGGCAGGGATCAAGATATCCGTATCGACAACGAACTCCGATCCCTTGATGGGGACCGGTCTGCGTCTGCCCGATTCGTCCGGTTCCCCTAGCTCCATCCTGATGCACTCCACCCCGACCACCTTTTCCCCCTTGGCGATGACCTTGGTGGGGGCGCAGAGGTACTCAAACTTCACCATTTCTTCATCGGCGCCATGGATCTCTTCCTCATCAGCAGGCATCTCCTGGCGGGTACGACGGTAGAGGAGGTTGACATCTTTCTTTCCTATCCGGAAGGAACTGCGCACACAGTCAATGGCGACATTCCCACCCCCTACTACTACCACCCGGTCCCCCTCTGGATAGGGATCTTTACCCTTGTTGATGCTGAAAAGGTATTGCACACCGGGGATAAAGCCCTTATAGCCCGCATCCTCTCCCTCTGCACGCATGGGGGTAGACCCTTGGGCCCCTACCCCGATAAAGATGGCATCGTACTCCTTTTTCATTGCGCTGATGGTGATATCCTTGCCCACCTCGGTGTTATACCTGATCTCCACCCCCAAGGAGGTGATGATATCCACCTCCCGGCGCAGGATAGGACGCGGCAGTCGATAATCGGGGATACCCACTGCAGCCATCCCCCCTGGTTCATCCAACCTCTCAAAGATGATAACCGGATATCCCTTGAGGGCCAGGTAATAGGCGCAGGTCAAACCAGCCGGGCCCGCCCCAATGACCGCCACCTTTTTGCCCTTCCTCTCCTGAGGGGTCGGAAGCAGGGGGGCCTTCTTCTTCTCTACCTCATAGTCGGCCACAAACCTCTTTAGATGCCTGATATCAAGGGCCTCATCTACATTGAGCCTGCGGCAATTGGACTCGCAAGGGCGGATGCAGACCCTCCCTAAGACCCCTGGCAGGCAGGTCCTCTCCCTGATGACCCGAAGGGACTCGGCGAAGTCTCCCTCTTTGATGAGCTCTATATAGCTGGGGATGTCCACGTGAGTGGGGCAGGCATTCATACAGGGGGCGGTGAGTTTAACCTTATAATCTCCCCGGAGGACCTTCTTCTTGTTCTTGATCACCTTCGCGAATTCGTCGCGAAAATGCTCCAAGGCCACCAGAAGGGGGATAGGGCCGGTCTGGCCGAGATTGCACTTTGAGCCCTCCTGGATGGAGTGCCCCAGGGACTCCATCAGGTCCAAGTCCCTCATCTTGCCCTTTCCTTGGGCGATCCTTTCCAGGGTCTCGGCGATCACCTTGGTGCCGACCCTGCAGGGGAAGCATTTCCCACAGGACTCCTTCTGCACCGCCTCCATATAGGCCCGGCACATATCGACAATGCTGACGTCCGCCTCCTGGATGGCAAAGCCATCCCACCCCATGAAGGCCTTTATCCGGACCCCTGGTTTGAACTCAGGGGGCAATTTCAACCTCTCCGGCTCGGCGAACTCCTCCGGGGCCTTCCCCCTGTTATCGGTCAGCCTCCCTCCCCAATAGCTGAAAATTACCTCTCCCATCGTCACCTCATAGACAAAAGGCCTATCACTGTGGGCTAACGGTCTATCTCCCCTAAGACGATGTCTATGCTCCCGATGACGGCCACCACATCGGCCACCAGGTGCCCCTTGACCATCTCCGGCAGGGCCGCCAGGTTCACAAAGCAGGGGGGACGGATACGATAGCGATAGGGGTGATTGCTTCCATCGCTCACCAGATACCAACCCAGCTCCCCCTTGGGGTTTTCGGTGCTGGCGTAGACCTCACCTGGAAATGGTGATATCCCCTCGGACATAAGTTTGAAGTGGCGGATCAGGGCGTTGATCTCCTTTTCCACCAAATCCTTATTCGGCGGTGTCACCTTGGGGTCATAATAGTTGAGGTCCCCGTCGGGAAGCCTATCCAAGGTCTGACGGACGATCCTGGCGGACTGCCTCATCTCCTCCAACCTCACCATATATCGGTCGTATACATCACCCTTTTCCCCGATAGGGATCTCAAAGTCGAACTCCCCATAGCTAGAATAGGGGAATACCTTGCGGATGTCCCACTTGACCCCTGACCCCCTCAACACAGGGCCGGTGAGCCCCCAATTGATGGCCTGCTGCGCGGTGATGACCCCAACGTCTTTAGTCCTCTTCAGCCAGATGATGTTTTTGGTCAGCAGCGTCTCATATTCGTGGATGCGGCGGGGAAAATCCTCCAGAAATGCCCTGATCTTCCCCTCGATACCGTCTGGAAGGTCAGCGGCCAGCCCCCCTATGCGCAAGAAGCTGGGGGTAAGCCTGGCCCCAGTGACATGCTCCAGGATGTCGAGAACCGTCTCCCTCTCTCGAAAGGTGTAAAAAAGGACGGTCATGGCCCCCATGTCCAGGGCATGGCTGGCAAGCCAGAGCAGGTGTGCCGCGATCCTCTGGAGCTCTGCCAGCATCACCCGGATGTACTGGGCCCTCTTGGGTACCTCTATCCCCAAAAGTTTTTCCACGGTCAGGATATAGGCCAGATTATTGGATATGCCGGCGGTGTAGTCCAAACGGTCTGTAAGGGTGATGGCCTGGGTATAGGTCATATTCTCCCCCAACTTCTCCACGCCCCGGTGAAGGTGACCGATGTATGGGACGGCATCGACGATCACCTCTCCATCGAGCTTCAACACCAAGCGCAACACCCCGTGGGTGGCCGGGTGCTGAGGGCCCATGTTCAGGGTCATATACCTCTCCCCCTCAACCTCACCGGCAAACGTGGGAACGGCGTCGGGCGGTTCTGCTGGTACCTCATAGCGCTCGAAATCCTCCCCTCGCAGTGGAAAGTCCTTCCTCAGGGGATGACCCTGATAACCCTCCCAGGTCAAGATGCGGCGCAGGTCACTGTGTCCTTCAAAGGGGATCCCCATCATATCGTAGACCTCTCGCTCTAACCAGTTGGCTGCCTTCCAGATCGATTCCACCGTGGAGATCGCCTCTCCCTCACCCACCGAGGTCTTGATCCTCAACCTCTTATTCCGCTTCATGGAATAGAGGTGGTAGACCACCTCAAACCTCTTCTCCCTCCCCGGATAGTCTACACCACAGATATCGGTGAGGAAGTCGAAGGCGAGCTCGGGATCTCCATAGAGGAACTTGCAGATAGGCAGGATATCATCCTTCTTGACCACACCGGTCATCTCCCCCTGAAAGGGATAGGCCTCCAGGATAGAGTTGGGGAATTGCTCCTTCAGCTTCTTAGGGGCAAGCTCCACATCCCACATAGAATCCCTCTCTTATCGAATCTCCTCTAGTTCGAGGGGACGGATCTCATCCTTTCTGTCCAAGAGGCTTTCCCCCGAGATCTTCTCCTGTAGTTTTATCAAGGCTGTCAAGAGGGCCTCTGGTCTTGGGGGGCAACCTGGCACATAGACATCCACAGGGATGACCTGATCCACCCCCTGCACCACATTATAGGTCTGAAAGATCCCCCCTGAGGAGGCACAACTTCCATAGGCGATCACCCACTTGGGCTCGGGCATCTGGTCGTAGATCCTCTTGACCATGGGGGCCATCTTTTTGGTAACCGTCCCCGCCACGATCATGAGGTCTGCCTGTCTGGGGGAGGGCCGAAATACCTCAGCGCCAAACCTGGCGATGTCATAGGCCGCCGAACTGGTGACCATCATCTCCAGGGCACATCAAGCCAAGCCAAAGGTCACCGGCCAAAGGGAATTCTTTCGCGCCCAATTGACCAATTTGCTGAGGGAGGCCGTGATGATGTTGTCCCCTAACTTGACCTCTATTCCCATTCCAAGGCTCCTTTTTTCCAGACATAGACAAAACCTAACAGTAGGATAAAGATAAAGATCATCATCTCCACAAAGCCAAATACCCCCAACTCCCTAAAGACCACCGCCCAGGGGTATAGGAAGACCACCTCCAGGTCAAAGATGAGGAAGAGCATGGCGATGATGTAGTATTTTATAGGAATAGTCTGATGGGTGGGGCCGAGGGTGATCATCCCGCACTCATAGGGGGCTGCCTTTACCGGATGGACCTTTTTGGGACCTAAGAGGTGGGAGAAAAATACCGCAAAGGCGGCAAAAAATATGGCGAGCACCATCAAAAAGAGGACGGGTACATAGTTGATGAGCATCAAACCTCCCCCCTATGAAATTTGAGGCGTGGATTTTGACGCCTAGACCTATAACAATATCGCCCTAAATTTGTCAAGGGAAAAATCGTAGGTTTCCTGGATGGGTATAGAGATACTTACCAGGTTGAATATGAGCATAGGGGTCAGGGGCTGAACTCCCCTGAAGTAGGGCCGAAACGTCCTTGAGCGTCACATTATAACCATGTATCTTCATGGTGAAATACCTTACGCTTATGATTAAAATTAGACTAAAGATCCTTTTTGAGATAGAATAAACCCAAGAAGATTTTCCATAAAAAAGTAGAACACCATGTATCTCGGAGTAGACGTAGGGTCCATCACCACCAAGGCGGTGGCTATTGATGAAACAGATCAGATTCTGGCCAAGGTCTATCTGCGTAATATGGGCAGACCCCTGGAGGCCATCAAGGAAGGCCTTCGTCAAATAAGGGACCAACTCGGGAACAACCTGAAGGTCCAGGGGCTCGGCACAACGGGGAGCGCTCGCCACCTGGCCGCCTATCTGTTGGGGGCTGATGTAGTGAAAAACGAGATCACTGCCCACGCCGTGGCCGTCATCGACCTCCTCCCCGAGGTCAAAACCATCATCGAGATCGGGGGGCAGGACTCCAAGATCATCATCTTACAAGAGGGGGTGGTAGTAGACTTTGCCATGAACACCGTCTGCGCAGCAGGGACTGGCTCCTTTTTGGACCAACAGGCTACCAGGCTGGGGATCTCCGTTGAGGAGTTTGGCCAGATGGCATTAAGGGCGACAAAAAAGGCAAGAATAGCGGGCAGGTGCACCGTATTTGCCGAGACCGATATGATCCACAAACAACAGATGGGTTTTCAAACCGAAGAGATCGTGGCCGGCCTCTGCAACTCCCTGGTCAAGAATTATCTCAATGACGTGGGCAGGGGAAAAGACCTCTTCCCTCCGCTGGTGTTTCAGGGCGGGGTGGCAGCCAATCCAGGCATAAGGAAGGCCTTTGAAGAGGAGTTGGGCCACCCTTTGGTGGTACCCCCCCAGTTTGAGGTCATGGGGGCCCTAGGGGCCGCCAAGCTCACACGCCGAGCTGGCGTATCTCCCACCAAATTTAAGGGTTTTGAGATAGCCCACAGCGAGTGCTTCACCCGCAGCATAGAATGCGACGGGTGCGGGAACAATTGTGAGGTGGTAGAGTTGATAGTAGAAGGAAGGGCCATCGCCTGTTGGGGGGACAGATGTGGCAAATTCAGCGAGGCCTTTAGTACTAAAAGAGGCTCTTCTCCCATTTAGTTGGTGGAGTTGAGAGGATTTGAAGTCAACCTTCACTTAGGGTTCGAGGAATCAAGGTTTCAAGGGTTCAAGTGGTTTTACTAGAATCCTAGAACCCTAGGCCCCTTGACCCCTTGGACCCAATGAGATAAATCCTTGGACCATTTTTAGCAACTTTTTTTGGAGAATAACCAAGTAACGATGAGAATCTTACTAACAAACCCGGCCAACGCTGGGATCCTCAGGGCAGTGGGGGTCCATTTCCCCCCGATGGGGCCATTATATCTCGGGTCCTACCTAGAGAGGGGAGGGTATCACGTAGAGATAAGGGACTTCTGCACTCCTGGGGAAAGACCCAATTATTCCAACTATGATCTAGTGGGTATCTCCACTGACACCACCCGCCACATCAAGGCCATGGAGATCGCTCGCCGAGCAAAAGAGGCGAGTTGCATGGTGGTCATGGGAGGGCCCCACCCCTGTTACATCGATGAGGAGATCCTCGCCACTGGGTGGGTGGACTTCATAGTCCATGGAGAAGGGGAGGTAACCCTATTGGAGCTGGTCAGGGCCTTAGAAGGAGACAGAAAAACACTAGAAGGGGTAAAGGGACTTAGCTTTCAAAGGGATGGAGAGGTGATCAGGACCCCACCTCGTCCCTTCATCCAAGACCTGGACTCCTTGCCGTTGCCCGCTCGCCACCTGATAGATATAGAGCTCTATCGCAAGACCAAATTCGGCGACCGAGTCATTACCCCTGTAGTAACCAGCAGGGGTTGCCCAACAAACTGTAAGTTCTGCTCCTCCTCCAGCTTTTTTGGCACAAGGTGGAGGGCCAGAAGCCCGGACTCGGTAGTAGAGGAATTAGAGGAACTCCATCATAAATATGACCTTGGCGCGGTGGCCTTCGTTGACGACAACTTTACCCTCTCCCCACAGAGGGTTGTTGCTATCTCGGAGGGGATCATCAGGAAAGGGCTTGATATCTGGTGGTGGAACTTTTCGCGGGCAGAAAACATCGTGAACAACGAGGAAATGTTAAAGGTGATGAAGAGGGCGGGGGCCAAGACCATCTATATAGGAGTGGAGAGCGCCAGTTCCCAAACCCTTGCCGAACTTGGAAAAAAGATGGATCTGGATACGGTGATAAAGGCGGTGGAGGTGTTGAAAAGACATGGCTTTGAGATATTCGCCAGCTATATCCTGGGAAGCCCCAGGGACAAAGCAAAGGATATCCATGAGACCATCCGCTTCGCCAAGAGGTTGGACACCAATGTAGCCCAGTTTTCCATCCTCACCCCCTACCCTGGCACCGCCCTCTATAAAGAATTAAAAGAGAGGATCTGGACCCGACACTGGCCCTTCTATGACTCCCAGCACCTGGTATATAAACATGAACATATCTCCTTTATCAGGATGGAATGGCTGCTCTTGAAGGCCAACCTCCTCTACTATACACGTTCCAAGAAGGCGATGAAGGACGTTTGGCGGTTGGCCAAAAGGCATAAACTGGGATGGGGAACCCTGTTAAAGTTTATCCGAGACTACTTCTGGGGCAAATAAACGATGCGGGCAGGAGGGTGGCTCAACAGGTTTTTCTTCCTCTTTTGGTTCTACTTCTTCGCCACCATTATCCCCCGTCCGCTACAGAGGATATTCACCAGCTCTATAGGGAGCCTCTTTTACCTCCTCATGCCCAAGACCAGGGGGGCGGTGAAGAAAAACTTGAGCCTGATCGAGGGGGAAAGGCGGGGGGAAAAGGAGATAGATGCCCTTGCCAGACGGACCTTTCAAAACTACGGACAATATCTTCTCGACTATATGGTGATGCATCGTCTCACCGCTGAAAATAAAGGAAGGATGGTTCAAAAGGAATTAGGACAAGAACACATGGTTGAGGCACTGGAGAGGGGAAAGGGGGTCATCTGTATCAGCCCTCATTTGGGCAACTGGGAGCTGGGGGGGTTGTTGCTCGCCTTCAAGGGCTGTGATCTCTATGTCCTCACCCTGGATGAGATCGATCCCAATATCAAGGCCTTCAGGGAGCGGATGAGGACGGCAAAGGGGATCAAAAACATCTATATAGACCCCGAGAACCCAAGCCCTGCTGCTATCCTAGAGGTGGTGAAGGTCCTTAAGGAAAATAAGGTGGTGGCCATGTTGGGAGACCGCCCGGGAAAGGCCGACACCATCAAGTTGGACTTCTTCGGACGCAAGACCCGCTTTCCCATGGGGATGGCCACCTTGGCCATGGCCACGGGGGCAGCAGTTTTGCCCGTCTTTGTCGTACTAAGAAAAGGTGGTAAGTATTGGGGGATCATTGAACGTCCCATCTGCTTTCAGAGCTCTTCCCGAGAAGAGAGAGAAAGTGTGATCAGGCAGGGGATGGAGGAGTTGGTGAGGACCTTTGAGAGGTATATTGGGGAATATCCCGATCAGTGGTACAACTTCTTCCCCTATTGGTCATAAAAAGTTCCCTGATAGAGTTGTTGTTTTTGGTCAATTTTTGGCATAAAGTCCATTTTTATCCAGGCCGTCTTAACCCTTATGATCTATTTCATCCCCACGCCTGGAAGTAGTGGGGCAGCGGAGGGAGGGTTCTTCCTCCTCTTCTCACCCCTGATTCCTGTCCCCATATTGGGGATATCTATCCTGTTGTGGCGCTTCTTCACCCTATATCTGGGGGTCTTGTTGGGCGCATTCTCCCTAACCCATCTCGCCCCCGTTTGGGCAAAATTGGCGGCACCGGGAAAGGGTTGAAAAAATTATCTCGGAGGTCTTGACAAGAAAAAGTAAAGCTGATATTTATATAAAGTTTTATAAAAAATCCCTATATGGATAGAAGGGCCCGAGGAAATTTTATGACTGTATGAAGTTAATCTGAAGAGAGACCAATAGATTGAGATAATTTCCGCGGGCTGCTTCAAGAGGTGAGGTGTTTTTGCCCTTTTAAAAAGGGTTTTCTTTTATTAGATTGGGAGGTTACAGATGCCTACCATCAATCAACTGGTAAGAAAGGGACGGGAGGCCATCAAGAGGAAGACCTCTTCTCCGGCCCTCAGGGGGTGCCCTCAAAAACGAGGGGTATGCATAAGGGTCTACACCACCACCCCTAAGAAACCGAATTCGGCCTTGAGAAAGGTGGCCAGGGTCCGTTTGACCAATGGAATGGAGGTAAGCACCTATATTCCTGGTATCGGACACAACCTTCAGGAGCACTCGGTGGTGCTGGTTAGGGGGGGGAGGGTAAAGGACCTCCCGGGTGTCCGTTATCATATCATCAGGGGGGCCTTGGACGCCATGGGGGTCCAGGATAGGAGGAAATCTCGCTCTAAATATGGAACGAAAAAACCTAAATAGACCGGGAAGGTTGGGATGCCAAGAAGAAGGGTAGTAAAAAAGAGGCGGATCCAGCCAGATCCTAAGTACAAAGACATATTGGTGGCCAAGTTCATCACCTGCTTCATGAGGAAGGGGAAAAAGAGTCTGGCCGAAAGGTTATTCTACACCTCTCTGGAGATCATGAGGAAAAAGGTAAAGGATGACCCCCTTAATGTCTTCAAGCAGGCTGTGGACAATGTGAAGCCCGTGCTGGAGGTCAAGCCGCGGCGGGTAGGAGGGGCAACCTATCAAGTACCCGTAGAGGTGAGGCATGATCGCAGGACGAGTTTGGCCATCCGGTGGATAATCCAATTTGCCAGGGCCCGCCCAGAAAAGACGATGCACGAGAAGTTGGCTGCGGAGCTCTTGGACGCCGCCAATAACAGGGGAGCGGCCATCAAAAAGAAGGAGGATACCCATAGGATGGCCGAGGCCAATAAGGCCTTCGCCCATTACCGCTGGTAAGGAGGATTTTTAAGGTTGGCTAGATTGATACAGTTAGAAAAGGTCAGAAATATCGGGATCATGGCCCATATAGATGCCGGGAAAACCACCACCACCGAACGAATACTTTATTATACCGGCCTCTCCCATAGGATGGGCGAGGTACATGAGGGCTCGGCGGTAATGGACTGGATGAAACAGGAGCAAGAGAGAGGAATTACCATTACCTCTGCGGCTACCACCTGTTTCTGGCTGAAACATCGTATCAACATCATAGATACCCCTGGCCATGTAGACTTTACCATGGAGGTGGAAAGGTCCCTCAGGGTGTTGGATGGAGCCATCTCCATATTCTGCGCAGTAGCCGGGGTCGAACCCCAGTCTGAAACCGTCTGGCGGCAGGCCGAAAAATACGGAATTCCCCGGGTCGCCTTCGTCAACAAGATGGATAGGGTCGGGGCGGACTATTGGAGAACCATCCAGATGATGAGGGACCGGTTAAAGACCTATCCCCTCCCTCTACAACTCCCCTTAGGAAAAGAGGAGGACTTCGTCGGGGTCATCGACTTGGTGCAGATGAGGGGTATCGTCTACGATGCCACCACCCTAGGGACCAAATACCACTTCATAGAGATAACTGAAGATATAAAGGATGAAGCCCTGAAACATCGGGAGAATATCTTGGAGGTGGCGGCAGAGGCGGATGAATCCCTCATGGAGAAGTATATAGATGGATTGGAGATTACCCCTGAGGAGATCAAGGGGGCCATCAGACAGGCCACGTTGAGGCTAAAGGTGGTACCGGTATTGTGCGGGGCGGCCTTCAAGAACCGGGGGGTTCAACCCCTTCTGGATGCAGTAGTTGACTATCTCCCTTCCCCCCTCGATGTCCCTGCCATTGAGGGGACTAGACCCGATGGTGGGCTGCAGAAGAGACGACCCGATGACAACGAGCCCTTCTCCGCCTTGGCCTTCAAGCTCATGAACGACCCTTTCATAGGTCACCTCACCTATCTGAGGATCTACTCTGGCTCCCTGAAGGCGGGGAGCACCGTTTACAACCCTACCCGGGGGAAAGAGGAAAGGGTAGGGAGACTCCTCAAGATGCACGCCAACAAAAGGGAGGAGATTAAGGAGGTATATGCCGGGGATATCGTGGCCGCTGTCGGCCTGAAGAACACCTCCACGGGCGATACCCTCTCGGACAAGGAACATCCCATCATATTAGAGACTATCGAGTTCCCCGAACCGGTCATATCTGTCTCCATAGAGCCCAAGACCAAGGTGGACCTGGATAAATTGGGAGGGGCCATGCATAAGTTGGCCCTGGAAGACCCTTCTTTCCAGATCAAGATCGATAAGGATACAGGGCAAACCCTGATCTCGGGTATGGGCGAACTCCACCTGGAGATCATCGTGGATCGACTCTTGCGCGAATTTAAGGTAGATGCCCGCGTAGGGATCCCTGAGGTGAGCTATCGGGAGACCATTACCAAGACCGTCGAGGGAGAGGGAAAATTCATCAAACAGACGGGGGGCCGTGGACAGTACGGACATGTAGTTCTGAGATTAGGACCTCTTGGGCCTGGAGGGGGGTTTGAGTTCGTAAATAAGGTGGTGAGAGGGGCCATACCCAGAGAATATATCCCTGCTGTGGAACAAGGGGTTAAAGAGGCGATGCAGCGTGGGGTCCTCGCTGGCTACCCCTTGATCGATTTACAAGCCATCCTTTTAGATGGTTCTTATCACGAGGTGGATTCCTCTGAGCTTGCCTTTAAGATAGCGGCCGCTGTCTGTTTTAGAGATCTTGCACGTAGGGCAAACCCCATCTCCTTAGAACCCATTATGTCCCTGGAGGTTGTCCTCCCTGAAGAGTTCCTGGGGGAAGTAATAGGTGACCTCAACGCTAGGAGGGGAAAGATCATCGGCATTGACGTCCGCAAGGGGATTCAAGTGATAAGTGCGAAGGTCCCTCTAGCCGAGATGTTCGGTTATGCCACTGATCTGCGCTCCCTAACCCAGGGGAGGGCCAATTACACCATGCAATTTTCCAGGTACAGGCCTGTACCCCCTGCCTTAATGGAGGCAATAATCTCCCATCGCGGGGGTGCTAGAGTGCCATCAACATTAAGAAGGAAGGAGGTCATCTGATGTCGAAGCCTAAGTTTGAGCGGCGTAAGCCTCATGTGAACATAGGCACTATTGGTCATGTGGATCATGGCAAGACGACCTTGACGGCGGCCATTACGA
>JAFDHG010000011.1 GCA_019308925.1 Deltaproteobacteria bacterium | reverse complement strand
CAAATTTTCAATGGAAGCACAAGCAGCGATCGCTTTTATCGTTGCTCAGATTCTTTTCAAGATAATATTTGAATTTGAGGGTTCAAAAATCTTTGCTGAAACACATCCTATGCCGGCATTCACTGTTATAGTAATTTTTACAATCGCCTGGGCTGTCATCTGTCTATTGTGCCTGGCTAATCTATGGATAGGTTATCTTCTCGCTGTTATACTCGGAGTCTTGAATCTGTTTCCGCTGGTGTTACTTATATTGGGCATTGCTCCATTTCAGAATCGCCCATATTTTAATGGCTGGATAACTTTGTCACTTATCTATTTCAGTTATCGAGCCTATAAGGCGTTAAAAGAAAGCAATCAAAATGTCAAATAATTTTTGGGCCAACCCCCTTCTCTGGATAGGTGCCTATCTAATGGGTTATACGATAACGATAGTAGTGCTCAGTCTACCTGGTATGCAAACCAAGGTTAAAAACAGAATACCAAAACCCATTGTCAGAATTTTTATTTTTCTGACTTTTATAGCACCCATCATCGCTTTACCCTTTACTAAAGGACCAAGGATAACAATTCAAACTCCTGCTGCCTTGACTGTGGGGATAATTCTCTTGGGATCAAATTTCATCATAAAGATATTGGCTCAAAAAGAGATAGGTATAGCCCCTGCCTTAAAAAGTAAAGGAAGCTTGGTTACAAGGGGCGTATATGGAACCGTTAGAAATCCTTTATACATGAGTAATTTTCTATTGGCTGTAGGCATGGCTGTTCTCCTTAAATCAATGTATGCGCTTTTGTTCTCGATTCCCTATGCCCTTCTTTATCTACCCATTATACATTTTGAAGAGAAGGAGCTTCTGGAAAAATATGGGGAGGAATACAAAGAGTACAAAAGAAAAGTCCCCTGGCGGATGATTCCAAAATTATTGTGAGATACGAATATGAAATACTCAATAACAAAAATCCTTAACTTTGGCGCAGGTATTTATGACAGATGGGCGAAGCACAATTTAAGAGAAATTTACAAAAGATTGACTGAATTGGCAGATTTAAAAGGGAACGAAAAGGTCTTGGATATTGGTTGCGGGCCAGGAAATTTAGATTTAATGATTGCTGAAATTCTGGACGAGGGTTTTATCCATGGAATTGATATAGCCCCTAAAATGATAGAAATAGCAAGGGAAAAGGCAAAAGAAAGAGGGTATGACATAGATTATAGAGTTGGAAATTCTACTAAATTACCCTACGAAAGCTGTGAATTTGATGTTGTGTTTACCTGCCTGCTGTATCACCATCTAAGCCACGGAGAAAAGGATCAAACATTGAAAGAAATTTACAGAGTTCTTGAACCAAATGGCAGATATATCTCTTTAGAGTTCCAAGAATTCCCCACAGATGTCTTTCACAGAATTTTTCTAAAATTGTCTACTGGAAATTCCGGGATTATGCATGGTTTACATCCTGCTGAATTAATTGAAGGGAATAAATTTCATACTGAGAAACAAATTAAGGGTTCACCCTTTTGGAAACATCATCACACAAGTTATAGAGTTCTAATCAAAAAATGAAAATCTGTGGGGTTTGACCTCAAAATTCTCAATAGATTTTTACCTTTCGGGTCGCCCAACACACACATATTAAAGACCCTGGGCAAGAGAAAGATTTTCCCCTTGATAAAATCGGGCAGATCAAGCCCTGTAAGGCCTGGCCCGTTCCGGCACCTATTTCTCAGGACACCTCTTTTTCAGCTCCTTTTTCTTGGCGCTGAAATCTTGCATTAGTCTCTTCACCCCTTTATCTTCCTGGAGCCTGGATGATAAGAGAATGAGTTGATTTCGATAGATATTCCCCCTTTTCAACTCCCTGAGCTGGGCCTCCATCTTTGCCTTTACCTTTTCAAAGTTCCCTGGGGCTCCCCCTTTTATCTTGTTGTTCACCACTGCCAGATCTCGCTCCAACGTCATGATCCTGGCCTCATCAACAAAGGATGCCTTGGGGTCCTTGAGATAGAGATCCAACATCCCCAGATATCTGCCCAAACCATAACTGCGAACCACGATGGTCTGCCCCACCTGCATGGGCCTTCTCATCCCGGATGAGCTATGCCCCGCCACGACTATCGCTATCCCCTGCAGCTGGGACAGGAGCGCCCTGAGCTCTTTCAAGGGCATGTCGGCCAAAAGGATGATAAGATCAGCCTTCTTCTTCAGCTTCTTTACCACCTCCCTACCCTTCTCCAGCGGGTCCAGCACCTTCCACTCCCGGGTTTTAGATGTTGAAGATAGGTTGGCACTCAAGAGGCTAAAAATTCCCCATCTCAGGCCCCCTGCCCTTTTTATCACATAGGGGACGGGCATCCTACGGCCATCCTTAAAGATCACATTGGAGGAAACAAAGGGGAACTTGGCCCTCTTTTTCAGCTCGGCAAAGGCCTTTGCGCCCAAGGTGAGCTCGTAATCCCCTATCCCTACAGCGTCACACCCCATGAGGTTGAATGCCTCGACCATCAATTTGGCGTCCAATAAGGCCTCCTTCTGAAGAGAAGCGGAAAGGCTGGGGGTAACGTATCTCTTGAAGAGGAGGTCCCCCGCATCGAGAATAAGGAGGTCTCCCCCTGCCTTCTTTATCTCTTTTATCAACCCTGCTCTTCTGGCCAGACCGCCAGCCCTGGCCGCCCCTCACCCGCTGGGATTAACTTGTCCGTTGATGTTGTTGCTGTAAAGGATGGTGACATGCCTGACCTCACTCCGAGCGGAGGGGACTATTAATGCGACGAAAAAAAGGAGAAAGAAAACGATTCTTGAAATTCGTTTAGCCATTTTTCACCCTCCCCTTTTAGGTTTCAGTCTTATTGCATTTTAATGCAAAGAAGAGGAGGAAACAAGAAAAAAACTACGTGCTCACCCTCTCTGGATGGGAATAGATGGTAAAACGCCCTTTCCTGGCAAAGCCGATGAGGGTCACCCCTAACCGTTCTGCTGTCTCAATCCCTCTATCGGTCACAGCGGCCTTGGTGACAACAATGGGGATTCTTGCACGGGCAGCCTTCAGGATCATCCCCTCAGGCTGCCTGCCGCTGCAGACCAAGATGGTCTCAGTCAAAGGGATATGATGAAGGAGGGCATATCCCACTACCTTGTCCACGCTGTTGTGCCGCCCGATATCTTCGACCACCTTGATCACCCCCCCCTGTTGATTGAACAGCAGGGAGATGTGTATCCCCCCGGTCTTTCTCCAGTTCTCGGCCTGGGCAGAGATCTGCTTGGCACACTGCACGATCAGGGCAGGGGTAATCTTTGCGCTGGAGGAAACCACGGGAATCGATGCCCCTTCACTGCCCCGATAGGCCGAGCTCCGCCAAAGGGTCTTGGATGGGTTAACCTTCTTCCTACCCACGGTGCTGACAAAGACCTGATGTCCTTTCTGCTGGACATCCTTTACCTCTTCTGGTTTAACCAGTCCTTCGGTCACCACGTAACCCATGGCATGGGCCTCTAGGTCCGAGAAAGAGACCACCATTGTATCCACCAGGGTATCGTTGAGATAGAGCTCATAAGAGTCCTCTGCAACCACCCAGTCTTCGACCTCTTGCGCCCTTCCGTCCTGTATCAAAAGAGCAGGGTACTTCTTTAACGTCTTCAATTCCCCTTCCCTCATTTAACGATCATCGGCCCCCAAGGGGTGGGGACAGGCCTTTTATAACCCTTCTCCAAAGCCAGGAGGTCCAGGTGGATGGTAACGACGTCCTCGAGATCCAAATAGGGCTCATAGTCGAGTTTGCGGGAATCCACCGTCTTGATATATCCCTTGCATCGATCGCATAGATCCACCCGATAGGCCTCCTCCTCTTCGGAGAAGAGGTAATGCAACGAGTCAAATGCCTTGTTGTGACAATATGGGCAGGCCAAACGCTCCCACCGCCAATGGCAGCCGCAAAGGGAGCACTGAAGATACCTTTTTCCCCCTTCATCCCTTAACTCTGCCATCTGGGGGGATGAACCGCAGATGGGACAATACCTCTGTAGCCACTCTTCCAGATCGATAGACCCCCTTAGTTGCTCCATCTGGGCCTCCAAGGAAGGCCTGACGCTGGCCTTGACCAAGAAGAAAAAGATCCCCATATCAAATCCCCACCTCTCTGCCTCTTGGTCGAGATAATCCCCATCATAATGTCTGCTGAGGAGATGCTCCAAGTTCAATTTATCGTTCTGTAACACCTTTACAATCTTCGGTATCTCCTCCCCCATCTTCTGCGTTGCCCCTTGGCCGATCAGGCAGAGGGCATGAAAGAGCCCCTTTGCGGCCTCAAGGTCTATCTCGAATTCCTCTCTTTGTAGCAGGGGAACTCCGCTATGCTGCCTGGATTTTACCAGTTTCTTATCGAGATCCAAGGCTCTAATCTTCAACTGGGGTCGAACTCTCCCCTGCTCTTCCAGGACCTGAGCATAAAAATCGAGGATCTCCCGATAGATGGGCCGCTCCTCCTTAAACCAGGCGATCCGCTCTTTTATCTTCTCCAACGACTCCCCCATAAGCGCAACCCTCTCTGTTTTGATAATATACCATCCAGATGAGCAAAGAAAGGGCTTGTCCCGAGAGGAAACCCTTCGGGACAAGCCCATCCATTACGTTGCGTGAATGATTAAACTACCCCTTGGCTCCCCAGAGGTTTACCAGGGGTCGAATAAGCTTCTTCATGGCTATCATCCTTGTAATCCCCAAAGTGTCCTTTGCCTTGGCAAACTCATAGTACTTCTCAGAGTCATCTATGATCAGATAGATGGTGCGGACATCTTCTTCGTTGAGGAGTTGGGCCTTGGGGTATTTGGCCCTCAACTCCTTCAGGCGCTTATTGGCCAAGGCCAGCATCTTGTCCCGATCACCGAAGTTCATGGCCCCGGTGGGACAGGCTTTGACGCACGCTGGCAACAAACCATTGGAGATCCGATCGATGCACATGGTGCACTTGGACATGACCATCCGCTTTGGGTCATATCTCGGAATATTGAAGGGACAGGATTCCTTGATCTCATTGAAGTCTTCCGGTTTGATCTTCACCTTTTGGTTAAAGAGCACTGCCCCAGTGGCCTTATCTACCTTTATGGCATCCTTGTATCCCAGCTCCTCGGCGATATCTCTGCAGGGAGGCTCAACGCAGTGACGGCACTGCTCAGGGAAGAAGTACCAGCGGAGCTCTCCCTCCGAGACCACCTCGGAGAAGTGAACGAGTTTGTAGGTTACAAAGGAGAGATCCGCCGGGTTCTGGTGACTTCCCCAGTTCTTGGTCTTGGTGGCAGGGAGTTGGTTCCACTGTTTACAGGCTATCTGACAGCCTCGACAGGCAGTACACTTGGTGGTATCGATAAAAAACGATTTATCAGACATGGGATCACCTCCTTTATGCCTTCCGCACGTTCACCATGAAGGCCTTGGTCTCAGGTATCTTCGTGTTGGGATCGCCCACCGACGGGGTAAGCAGGTTGGAGGAATCACCGCCGTCTTTGGGGGTCACCCAACCAAAGCACCACGGAAGCCCCACCTCGTGGACAATCTGAGCCATGATTTTGAAGGGCTTGAACCGCTTGGTCACGATGGCTATCGCAGTCACCTTGCCCCTGGCCGATTCCACAACAACCTTATCGCCATTCTTAATGCCCTTCATGGCTGCCAGCTCCTCGCTCATCTCGCAGAACTGCTGGGGTTCTGCCTCAACCAACCACGGCTGCCACCGAGTCATGAGTCCTGTCTGCCAGTGTTCGGTTACCCGATAGGTTGTGCCCACAAATGGATAGCGAGGATCACAGGTGAGGAACTTGTCCATTTCGGTCTTGAACAGCTTTACCGTGGGGTTAATAAACTGTGAGTTCATCAGGTTCCTATCCACTGGACATTCCAAGGGCTCGTAGTGCTCGGGGAAAGGGCCATCTGTCCGGCCTGGTCCGAAGATGTGGGCATGACCCTCGGGCTTCATAATGAAGGGGTATTTGGCATCAGCGCGCCGTGTCCCGTCCGGGTTCATCATTGGGTACCATCCGCCGTCTGGCACGTCACCGACCCACTTCTTGGTCACGTACTTGCCATTTTTGACTTCACCGACGAAGCGGATCACCGGATGTTTCCTGTCCCAAGGCTGGCCTTTCAGGTCTACAGAGGCACGGTTGTAGATGATCCGGCGGTTCACCGGCCAGCACCAGGACCACTGGGAGTAGAGCCCAATGCCGGAGGCATCTTTAAGGCCTCTGCGGGCAGCCATGTTCCCCTTCTCAGTGTAAGAGTTGCAGTAGAGCCAGTTGCCCGACGAGGTGGAACCATCTGCCTTCAGAAAGGCGAAGGAAGGAACGAGGGTCCCCTTCTTGAAGGTCTTGCCCTCAATGGTGACGTCCTTCAAGAAGTAGCCGTTTATCTCCTTGGCCACCTTGTGGGAGTCAAACTTTCCCTTGGTGGTGTAGTCCCACTTGAGGTTTAAGATCGGCTCTTGGAAAACGCCCCCCTCCTTCTTGTAGAGCCCCCTGATTTTATTGAATAGCTCGACGATCATCTCGCCATCACCCATGGCCTTTCCAGGCGGCTTGGCCGCGGCATATCGCCACTGCATCCAGCGGCCGGAGTTGGTTATCGAGCCCTCCTTCTCCGCTGATACCGCACAGGGCAGGAAAAAGACCTCGGTCTTGATCTCCTTGGGGTTCATCCCTGGGCCCTTCCAGAAAGAACCCGTCTCGTTCTCGAACATGTTGACGTTCACCAGCCATTTCAATTTGGCCAACGCCTGCCTGGTCTTGTTGGAGTTGGCCCCGGAGCAGGCAGGGTTTTGGCCCCAGGCAAAGAACCCAGTGAACTTGCCTCTATACATCCTGTCAAATAGGTCGAGCCAGGTGTAGGTGCCCCCGTCGTCCACCTTGGGGAGCCACTGGTAGCCGAACTCGTCTTCCGGCTTGGCCGCCTTGCCGAACATGGATCTGAGGAAGCTCACCGAGTATTTAGCGTAGTTACCCCACCAGTTGGCAGACAGAGGATCATTGGTCTTGGGGGTCCATCTCTTGTTGTAGGCGGCGAGTGTAGTGTTGGAAGCCCTGGGGGTCTTGAGGTAGCCGGGCCAGATGTGCCAGAGCAGGCAGTGGTCTGTGGAGCCCTGCACGTTGGACTCACCCCTTAGGGCGTTGACCCCGCCTCCAGCCACCCCCATGTTGCCCAAAAGGAGCTGGATTATGGCCATGGTGCGGATGTTTTGGACACCAACTGTATGCTGGGTCCAGCCCATGGCGTACATGATGGTTCCACTCTTACCTTTGACACCCGTGGCTGCGTAGGTCTTATAGACCTTCAAAAGGTCTTCTTTAGGTGTCCCCGTGATAGCTGATACTTTGTCAAGGGTATAGCGTGAATAGTGTTTCTTGAGCAATTGATAGACACAGCGGGAGTGCTTGAAGGATTTATCCTTTTTGGGGATACCCTTTCCATCTTTCTCAAAGGCCCAGTAGCTCTTGTCGTAGCTTTTGGTATTGGGGTTATATCCTGAAAAGAGCCCATCTTTGAAGGAGTACTTCTCAGTCAGGATGAACGGGGCGTTGGTGTACTCGGCCACATACTCCCGGAAGTAGAGGTTGTTGTCCAGGATGTATTTTATCATCCCACCCAAAAAGGCTATATCGGTGCCAGAACGGATGGGTGCATAGATGTCGGACTTTGAAGAAGTTTTTGTAAACCGGGGATCAACGTTAATGAGGGTGGCTCCCCGTTCCATGGCCTTGGTCACCCATTTAAAGGATATAGGGTGGTTCTCCGCCGCATTGCTCCCCATGATGAGGATGCAATCGCTGTTGCCGATATCAATCCAGTGGTTGGTCATGGCGCCACGTCCGAACGACTCTGCCAGAGCCGCTACCGTAGCGCTGTGTCAGATACGGGCCTGGTGCTCGATATAGACGAGCCCCAGGGCCCTCATCATGGCCTGGAGGATCCAGCACTCCTCATTGTCCAACGCCGCAGAGCCAATGTGAGCGATGCTCTCTGTCCTGTTTACCCTTTGGCCCTTGGCGTTGACCTTGGTGAATCCCTCGTCCCTGGCAGCCTTGACCCTCTTGGCGATCTCGCTTAAGGCCCAGTTCCAGGAGACCTGTTTCCACCTGTCGCTACCTGGGGCCCGATAAAGGGGTGTAGTAATCCTGTCTTTGTTGTTCACCCATTGAAATAGGGCTGCACCTTTGGCGCAGAGCGCACCCTGGTTGATGGGATGGTCGGGATCCCCCTCGGTGTTAATCACCTTCCCTCCCCTAGAGTGGCAGATAATACCGCACCCAACTGCACAGTAGGGGCAAATGGTAGTAGTCTCTTTGGCACCCTTGATGCGGAGTCCGCTGGCGTAGGCAGACACAGGGGAGAGATCAAACCCCAATTGAGTTAAATATAAACTTGTCGCGGTAACTCCAGAAATCTTTATGAAGTCCCTTCGCGTTACCTTCATTTAATATCTACCTCCCCTCTTTTTGGATTCTCTCTTAGATAAAAGACTTAAACTTTCACCTCCTTTTAATTAATCCTATAAAGAAATCATCTCCACCTCCCCTTGGTGTGACAGTTATCAAAAGGGCCTATGTTTGTCAACCCCCCCAATAGGCAAAAAGATCCTTTTGGGAAAAATTACTATGTATAGGATGGACAGGAGGGAGGTCTTGTGATAATTTTACCGTGAAAATACTTCACGGTAAGAAGAAGCGTTTTATCATCTTTGAACTTTTTGGGTCTATTGGGCTTGCTTCAGCGGGCTGCGCCCCCTGAAATCCCCAAAAGGTATTCCCCCTTTTTGGAGGATTCAAGGGGTCAAGGATTCAAGGGGTCAAGTGAAATAGTTAAGAATTATTAAGATTAAATGTTAGGCAGAAGTTACAGTACAAAGACTTGAACCCTTGGACCCTCGAATCCTTGAACCCTGTATTTTTATAGGCATGGGTGAGGATAAACCCTCATGAGGGCTTAGGTAAAATATGGAAGGTGAGAAGCGATATATCGCGGTAGAGGGGCCCATCGGCGTGGGCAAGACAAGCCTGGCCAAGATGTTGGCCACCGAGCTGGGGGGAGAACTACTCCTGGAGAGAACGCAGGACAACCCCTTTTTGGAAAAGTTCTACCAGGACAGGAAGGGATACGCCTTTCAAACCCAGTTGTTCTTCCTCCTCACCCGCTATCAACAACAAAAGGACCTCAGCCAACTAGACCTCTTCCAAGAGATGATTATCAGCGACTATCTCTTTGACCGCAACAGGATCTTCGCCCACATAAATCTTGACAAAGATGAACTGAGGTTGTATGAAGGAATATATTCCCTCTTGGACAGCAGGATCATCCGACCTGATCTGGTGATCCTTTTGCAGGCCCGGCCCGAGGTCCTCAAAGAGAGGATCAGGACACAGGGGATGCACTATGAGAGGGATATCTCCTTGGAGTATTTGAAGGAGGTGGTGGAGGCATATAGGGATTACTTCTTCTATTATAGCGAATCCCCTCTTCTGGTGGTGGACACGACAGAGATCGACTTTGTCCAGAGCAGGGAGGATTTTGAGGACCTATTGAGGGAAATCAAAGGGACCAGAAAGGGGACGTGGTATTACATCCCGCTTGGATCCAGGTAGGGCTGGACTGAGACGGAAGGTATTAAATAGAATAAAAAGGCCTTCTGGGACGGTCCAGGAGGCCTTTTGTCCTAATACCAACAACATCAAAATCAAGGAGGGGGAAATGAAGGAGAAGGTAACGGTACCTGGCATAAGGGAGATGAAGGAAAGGGGGGAGAAGATCGCTATGCTCACCGCTTATGATACCCCCTTCGCCCGTATCCTAGATGAGGCCGAGGTGGACATCCTCCTGGTGGGAGATTCGGTTGGTTCGGTGGTGGCAGGTTATCCCAACACCCTCCCGGTTACCATAGAGGAGATGATCTACCATACCAGGGCTGTGGTCAGGGGCGTCAAGAGGGCCCTGGTGGTCATCGATATGCCCTTCATGTCCTACCAGATAAGCATTGAGGACGCAAAGAGGAATACAGGACGGATGATCAAGGAAAGCGGGGCCGAGGCGATAAAGCTGGAGGGAGGGTCCAACATGAAGGAGGTTATCAAGGCCATCGTCGGCATCGACATCCCGGTCATGGGCCATATTGGCCTGACCCCCCAGTCCATCCACCAAATGGGGGGATATAAGGTACAAGGCAAGGTGGAGGAACAGAGACGAAAGATATTGGAGGACGCCTTGGCAGTGGAGGAGGCCGGGGCCTTCTCCCTGGTGCTGGAGTGCATACCTGTGGAGCTGGCACAAGAGATCACCGAAAAGCTGAGCATCCCCACCATCGGCATCGGGGCAGGCGTGCATTGTGACGGCCAGGTACTGGTGATCCATGACCTGTTGGGACTCTTAGGGGAGTTTCGCCCCAAATTCGTGAAGAGTTATGTAGACTTGCGAAAGGTCATCTCCCAAGCAGTGGGAGGATATATAAAGGAGGTGAGGGAGAGGGCATTCCCCACCGAGGAACACAGCTTTTACCTCTGAGGGCGAGATGGAGATCATCGCTGGGGTCAAAGAGATGCAGCGGCAGGCGCAACAGCTCCAAAAGGAGGGAAAGACCATCGCCTTCGTCCCCACCATGGGGTACCTGCACGAAGGCCATCTCTCATTGATGCGGGAGGGGAGGAAGAGGGGAGATGTGTTGATCATTAGCATCTTTGTCAACCCCACCCAATTCGGCCCAGGGGAGGATTATGAGAAATATCCCCGTGACATGAAAAGGGACCTCAAACTGGCCCAAAAGGTGGGGGTGGATATCGTCTTCACCCCCTCGGTCCAAGAGATGTACCCCACCAGATTTCAGACCTCTGTGGAGGTAGAAAAGGTCACCAAGAACCTCTGCGGTATCTCGCGCCCCCACCACTTTCGCGGGGTGACCACGGTGGTGGCTAAGCTATTTAACATCGTTAAGCCCCACCTCGCCCTCTTCGGCCAGAAAGATTACCAACAACTGGTCACCATCAAGAGGATGGTGGGGGATCTCAACATGGATATCGAGATCATTGGGATGCCCACTGTAAGGGAGGCCGATGGCCTGGCCATGAGCTCGCGCAACGCCTACCTCAATCCAAAGAAGAGGAAGGCGGCCCAGAGCCTGTATCGTTCCCTGCTCATGGGCGAAGAACTCTTTCGCCAGGGCACCAGAAGCGCAAAGGTTATCCTCCAGAAGATAAGGGAGATCATCGAGGCAGAAAAGTCAGCACAGATCGATTACGCCAAGATTTGTGATCCACAAACCCTGGAGGATATCGAGGAGATCGAGGACGAGGCAGTTATCGCCTTGGCCGTAAGGATAGGTAGAACCAGGTTGATCGACAACCTCATCCTAAAGGAGGGATAAAGTGCAGAGGATTATGTTAAAGGCCAAGATCCATCGGGCAAAGGTAACTGAGGACAACCTCGACTACGAGGGGAGTATCACCATCGATGAAGGGCTTATGGAGGCCGCAGGTATCCTCCCCCTTGAACAAGTCCAGATCTACAACCTGACCAATGGGAACCGTTTTGAGACCTATGTCCTTAAAGGGGAAAGGGGGTCTGGTGTCATCTGCATCAACGGCGCCGCTGCCCACCAGGCGAGCAAAGACGACTTGATTATTATCGCCAGTTATGGCCTCCTCGATGAGGAGGAGATCAGCCACCATCACCCAAAGCTCATCTACGTAGATGAAGAAAACAGGATCATCAAGGTAAAATCCGGAGATTGACAAAGAGAGCCCTTGGATTATTATTATATAAAACTGGATCTTTTCCATCTTGGTTGGTGGAATTGACAGGATTCCAGGGGTCAAGGATTCCAGTGGTCAAGTGAAATACTTAAGAATTGTTGAAACTTATAAGGTTACAATGGTCTTCCGAGGAAGGAAATATATGAGTTAGCATCACAGATAAGGAGGGAGTCCTATAAGGGATATAGGAGATGTTGAAAGGATGATCGAGGCACTTATAAAATATTAAATCCTTAGAAGACAAACACTTGAACCCTTGAATCCTCGAATCCGTGGACCCTTTTTAGCAACTTTTTTGGAGAAGAACCATGAAACTAAGCCCTCGGCAAAGGGATTGATGGGAAAAGGGATTTATGTCCCTTTTTTGTCCGCAAGGGGAGGGATGGGGACCAGGCTGCTGACCTTTCAGGAGATAGTGGAGAGGTTCAGGAAGGGGGGAAACCTCTTCGACATCACCATAGAAAAGTGGATGAGGATTAAGGAGTCCCTCCTCTCGCTGGAGGAGATGTCCGAACTCGGGCCCATCATCGAGAGTGCCCGCATGGGGGGGCCTTCTGCCTGGAGTACCAGGAAAATTGCCTCATCTGCCCCATAGAGAAATGGTGCAAGGACCCTCAAGGGATTTACCAAACCATCGTCAAACTCATGTACATGTACACCGTCAGTAACCAAAAGGGATATAAAGAACAGGCCTTAAAACACATTGAGAAGTTTTTAGAGGAGATGGAAGAGTGCAAGGAGGAGTTTCGACGGAGGCTCAACTGAGATGTCCCATAGGCATAGGGTAATTGCCCTGAGCAAGCTCATGGCCTACATCTTGCGGCACCGTCCCGATGAATTTGGATTGGTCCTCGACGAAGACGGGTTTATCTCCATTAAAGAGCTACAACAGGCCATTGCCGAGGAGGAGGGATGGTCTTATGTAAGACGCTCTCACATCTTGGAGGTGGTTTATACCAGCGACCGGGAGAGATTTAATGTGCAAGGGGAGAGGATTAGGGCCACCTATGGGCATTCTCTACCCCAAAGGATAAGGTATGAACCCAGCTCACCCCCCAAGATCCTCTATCACGGGACCAGACGTAAGACATATCCGCATATCATCCAACGAGGCCTCGATCCCATGGGAAGACAGTACATCCACCTCAGCACCTCCCCGGAGCTCGCCTTGCGGATCGGCAGACGTCGAGACCCTCACCCCCTCATCTTGGAGATCATGGCTCAGAGGGCCTACGAGCAGGGAATAACATTTTATCAGGCAAACCCTTTGATCTATTTAGCGGACCACATTCCTCCAACCTATGTCATCGGCCCACCCATCTCCAAGGTCATGCCGGAAAAGAAGCGGCCTGCAAAAAGGAAAAGCCCCCCCGTCGAGAGGGAGCTTCCTGGCTCCGTAGTGCTCAATTTGAGGATGGAACCCCTTCACCAGAAGGAAAAAGCAAAGACCTGGAAGGACCGTTCCCGGAGATATCGCCGCAGACAACGTCATGTTTAGATGTCCAGATTAAAGGAGGTAAGGAGAATGGAAGAGGAAAAGGAGGAAAAAAAGGGGTTCAGGGTTATAGACAAAAGGTTCACTGCCGAAGAAGGGGAGAAAAAAAGAGAGAAAAAGAAGGAGATAAAGGAAGAGAGAAGAGAGGAGCGAAAACAAGAGGAAAAGAGAGAAGAAAAGGAGGAAATCCCTCCTTTGCCGGAGGTAACCTTCTCCACCTTTGTCTATTCCCTGAGCACCTCCGTCTTGATCCACCTGGGGGAAATCCCAGAACCCACCACCCAGAAGATGGCCAAGAATATCCCCTTGGCGAAACAGACCATCGATATCTTGGGGATCCTCCAGGAAAAGACCAAAGGGAATCTCAACCAAGATGAGGAAAACCTGCTCAGCAGCCTCCTTTATGACCTGCGGATGAGGTATGTCAAGGTAACGGGCTGAAAGGTTTAGACAAAAGGATCTTTTCCAAAGTAGTCAACGCATTGAATGACACAAGGGGCAATCAGCTATCAGCCATGAGCTACGAGCTATTTCAATAGCAATCCAGGATGAGGGCCCTACCCACCTCGGCCTTCTTCGACCAACCTCCTCAATATGTCCCAGAAAGCGCCGCGATATCCCCTCTTGATGGCCTCCATGAGGACGCTGTTGTCATTATAATTGTAGTTGGCCTCAGCCTCCTCCCCACCCCCAAAAAAGAACCTTTCGTCTCCTTCTACCAAAGAGGTGATAAAGGGGATCAACTCATCCCCTAAGCCTTGTGAGACATAGAAGATAGGGGCGAAACAGTCCGACCTCACGACCCCCCGCAGGCTGGGATTCCCCTCGTGGATTCCTTCCTTCTGGACGATCTCGGCCAACCTCGTCCCGGAATAGATCCTGATACCTGCCGAGATCCCCACCCTCGAGGGCCCTATCTCCTTCATCAGAGAGATGGCCTTGGTTAGGCTCTCCTTACCCTCTCCAGGGCCACCCAAAAGGAGGTCATACATGAAGGGAATCCCATATCTGTGACAGAGGGTGGCCGTCCTTCTCAGGTCAGCGGAGGTGAACTGCCGACCCAGGTTCTTCAATATCCGATCGTCCCCATGGTCGGCCCCAAAGTCTATTCCCTTACACCCAGCCTGGGACATCAACTGGGCCAGCTCCTCAGAGAAGGGGACTGGACTCAGATATGCATACCAAGAGAGCCTCTTGCCCAAACCGCGCCTGATGATCTCCTCACAGACCCCTATGGCATGGTCATAGGGGAGGTTGAACTCGCTATCGCAGATGTGCAGATGATCCACCCCCATCTCTAGGAGGATCTCCATCTCATCCACCACTATGTGCGGTGGACGCAGACGATACCTCCTCCCCTTGGCCAGGGGATCGGCACAATAGATGCACCTTTGCTCACATCCCCTCTTGGTCTCCACACTTCCCATGCCCCCCTCTCGAAAGTACCTGGGGTTATTCACGGCTTCCCTCAGCGGGAGCGGGAGTTCCAGGAGGTCGGAAAGCTCAGAGGGATTCCTATGGTATTCCCCATTCCTCCTGTAGATTAGACCGGGGATTCCGTAAAAGTCCTCCCCCTTTGCCATCTTTTTCAAAAGTGCAGGCAAGCTCCACTCCCCATCCCCCCAGATCCCCAGTTCCACCCCTAAATACGCCAGTATGTGCTCAGGCATCACCGAAAAACCAACCCCTCCCAGGATAAGGGGACGAGTTGTTTTCTCTTTGAGATAATCAATTACCACCTTTATCCGCGGGACTATGAAGTCCTGGCTGAGGTACAAGCAATCATCGGTGTTGCGCACGGTGACCCCGATGGCCAGGGGGGCATGATCATCGAAATATGCGTCCAATTCTCCCTGCCATGAGGAAGCAAAGCAGAGATCGATCAGGTCCACCTCAAAGCCCGCCACCTCCAGGGAACTGGCGATATAGTCGAGGCCGATGGGGGTGACCGGGGGCTTCATCTTATTGGGGTTGATCAGGAGTACCCTTGGGGGATCTAAAGATAAAGGGGACATCTTCTCCTCTCCACTCAAAAAATATATCATAGCCCCTCCTGGCGGGCAATCTCATTCTAACCCATCCCCGAGGGCAAAGGTTTTTCACCTACCCCCCTTTTGCGATATTGTCCTATTACTGCAATTGCCATCAACTTAATTCTGATCCCCTCTTACAACTCTTGCTTTTATTGATAACATGAAGGATCATCTTGGGGAGGTCTGGATAAAGAGAGTATATTACATTTTATGCGGATATTCTCCTCTCTGATACCTCACATACAGCCAATTTCTCTAGGATCTGAGTTTATTTTATTATAAATGCAAATAATGTCCTGATAAGGCATTAAATGCATTTTGAATATAATTTAATAGTTGAAAATGTTATGTTACTAATATAGAATGTGTCTTAGGAGGACACGAAATGCGTTACAATAATAAACTAAAAACCCTGGGTCCTCAATCCGCTCATTTGGTTACCACGCTCTATGAGCAAAATAGGCCTATCTTCCGACTGAAAGAAGTACAAAAGATCCTTCATCTGGACGAAGCTTCCTCCCGTAATTTTGTCCGAAAGCTTGTGGCCAGAGGGCTTGTTACACGTTTAAAATCAGGTCTTTTCATCTTAATACCGTTTGAGCTCGGGAAAGAATGTGAGTACATAGGAAACCCGTTCGTTGTGGCCCGTGAGATTGTAGGTGGAAAGGGTTACTATCTTTCTCATGGCACAGCTATGGAAATTCATGGGATGGTAACTCAGCCTCAATTAGTTGTCTATGTAACGACCTTAAAATCACGCAGGCCTGTTAATGCACTGGGCATTGAATTTCGATTTATCCATAGTCAAAAGAAATTTTTCTTTGGCTTGAGTGACCACTGGGTAACAAAGCAGGAAAAAATAAAAATAAGCAATCTTGAACGAACAGTCATTGACGCTCTTAAACAACCAGAATATTGCGGTGGTTTGACAGAAGTAGCTAAAGGACTTTGGATGCGCCAACAGGATATAAATGCAAGCCGACTTATCGAGTATGCGGTGAAGATGAGTAGGGGTTCTGTTATCCGCAGACTGGGTTATATTCTTGAACTTTATAAGATTGGTACTCCCGAAGACCGGGAAATTCTCCGCTCATATCTAACAGAAACCTATGTGCGATTAGATCCGCTTTTACCATCTGAGGGGAAATTCCTCCGAAAATGGAGACTTCAGCTTAATGTATCTCCTGAAGAACTTCTATCTGTGGTAAGAACATAATGATTCCCCAGCGAAATCTTTCACTACTATCCAATCGACTCGCCCGAAAAGGAGACCGCCGTATTACTGAAGCAATCCTTGAGCGTGACTATTGCATCTCCTGGTTTTTAGTAGGGTTATCCCAAAGTCCCCTTAAAAATATTTTCTTATTCAAAGGAGGTACAGCCATTAAGAAATGCTACTTCCCAGACTATCGTTTTTCAGAAGATCTTGATTTCACCTTGGCAAGGGAAGTTCCCATTGAAAAAATCCAAAAGGATCTCGATATTGCCTTTAAACATACACAGCAAGCCTCAGGGATCATACTACATTTTAGCCGTCATGACCGTCATACCCATGGAAACAGCTATACCTTTTTCTTAGAATATGAAGGTCCCTTGCCCAGCGTCTCTGGTAAGGAGATCAAAGTAGATATTACAATACGAGAAAAAATTGTCTTTCCCATTGAAGAGAGAATAGTCCTTAAAGGATATGATGAATATGAAGACTTGCCTAAGGATGCAACTGTTTGTGTCTATTCCCTTGCTGAAATAGCTGCTGAAAAAGTAATAGCTCTATTAGATCGTGCACGAAATGAACCTCGCGACCTTTACGATATATGGTACCTAACTACCAATCGATACATGAATCTTGCTGAGTTGGCCGAAGCTATCAAGCTGAAAAGTGAATTCCGGGACAAAAAATTAACCGATGTGAGAGAAGAGTTTCTACGAAAAGAAGCAAGCTTAAAGAAACTTTGGCGAATACGTCTTTCTTCTCACATAGCAACACTCCCTGAATTCAGTCAAGCATATCGAGCAGTATTACGAGAATTGAGACAGGCAGGATTTTTAAATTAACTATTAGAGCTGTAGACTTGCATATACCCGCTTCTCCTTATCATCCTCTTTTCTGCCTCCTTTCTCCTTTGGTGATGATGAAGGAGTCAACTGAGAACTGAAAAAGTTCTATTGATTTTCACTTCCTTAATCCTCTATGTTACTTAGTATAACTTGGTAAAATTTGCCTGAATTATCTTACCACTGCAAAGGGGGTATATTTTAAAGACCACTTTAGTTGGAGGAGATCATGGAGCTAAAAGAGGCCATAGCATTCGCCAGGGGTGAAAGGGAGGTGGACCTCCTTTTGAAAAACGCCCAGCTCATCAATGTCCTCTCGGGAAAGATCGAACCCAGGGATGTGGCCATCGCCCAAGGAATGGTTGTAGGTTTCGGGCACTATCGCACCCGAGAGGTAATGAACTTGGAAGGGAAGTTTCTTGCCCCTGGCTTCATCGACGCCCATGTCCACATAGAGAGCAGCATGGTCGGGATGAGGGAATATGCCAGGGCCATCCTCCCACATGGGGTGACCACGGTGGTGACTGACTTTCACGAGATCGCCAATGTCATGGGCATAAGGGGGATAAGGCTCATGCAAGAGGGGATGGAATCAACCCCCTTAAACCTCTATGTCATGCTCCCCTCCTGTGTCCCGGCCACCCCCTTGGAGACATCCGGGGCCGATATCAAGGCAGAGGATTTACAAGGCCTCATGAAAGAAAAGTGGGTAAAGGGGCTGGGGGAGATGATGAACTTCCCCGGGGTAATCCATAGGGTGCCAGAGGTGCTGAAAAAGATTCAGATGGCCCAGGGCAAAAGGGTGGATGGCCACGCCCCAGGGCTCAGCGACAAGGACCTCACTGCCTATATCATCGCCGGGATATCCTCGGATCACGAATGCACCCGAAGAGAAGAAGCCGAGGAGAAGCTGGCCAAGGGGATGTACATCATGATCAGAGAGGGTTCCACAGCCAAAAACCTGGAGGAACTCATCCCTTTGGTCACTCCGAAAAATGCCCACCAATGCATGTTCGTCTCAGACGACCGCCACCCCGCGGACCTCATCTCCGAGGGAAGCATAGATCACTGTGTGAGAAAGGCCATTCAGTTGGGGATCGATCCAATCATCGCTATCCAGATGGCCACAATCAACCCTGCCGAATACTTCCCCCTCCCAGGAATCGGGGCCATCGCCCCTGGCTATCGAGCAGACCTCCTGGTGATAGAAGACCTCAAAGAGGTCAAGATCCAGCGGGTCTTCAAGGATGGCCGCCTGGTGGCCGAAGAGGGAAAGGTCCTCCCTGGGGCCATTGAGGAGGAGAGGATCGAAACAGAGAATACTTTCCACATCCAGGGTTTCTCCACCCAGCGATTCCAGATAAAGGCCCAGACCACCACGGCGAAGGTCATCGAGGTCATCCCAAACCAGATCGTGACAAAAAGGGGGTTTTATGAGGTCAAGACAGAGGGAGGGGTGGCTGTGGCCGACCCCTCAGGGGATATCCTGAAGATCGCGGTGGTAGAGAGACATAAGGGGATAGGAAACGTGGGGTTGGGTTTTGTCAAGGGCTTTGGCCTGCGAGATGGGGCCATCGCCTCCTCTGTGGCCCATGATTCTCACAACATCGTGGTAGTAGGGGTGATGGATGAGGACATGGCCCAGGCAGTGCAGGGGATCGTTGAGATGAAGGGAGGGTTGATCGCAATAAGAGGGGGAAGGGTATTGGCCTCCCTACCCCTGCCCATCGGGGGGCTGATTGCCGATCTATCCATAGAGGAGGTGAGGGACAGGCTTGATCTCCTGCACCGGACAGTCAAGGAGATGGGGGGCAAGTTGGAGGACCCTTTTATGACCCTCTCCTTTTTGGCGCTACCTGTGATCCCGGAGTTAAAGATCACAGACAAGGGGTTGGTGGATGTGACAAGATTCGAGATCATCCCCTTGTTCGGGGAGTTTTAATACCTCTTAACGCTTCAGCTATCCGAAGAACATATATCCGCTCCCATCCTGCAACCAAACCGGGGACGTGAGCTAATTTCCCTATATTGTTGACAATAAATCTATTTTAGATATACTTCTCTAAAGAAGGATACATTATATTCACATTATTCCCTGCTCTCCTTTTGCTCGACAGAGAATTTGTAAAAGGGATGATAAAGGGAAGAAATGCGATGAAGGGTGAGATGGACAGAAGGATGATATATGGAAACAAAAACTTTATAGAGGAGATAAAGAGAAAACATAAAATAGAGGAATTAATAAAGCCAAAAGGTAGACCGAAGAATGGTGGAAAAGAAGAAAAACAGAACCGTCCCCTTTTACTTTTATGAAGACCTGTCTGTCGTGTTAGCACAGGCAGGTAAAACAAAAGACCAACTCATAAATGAGCTGGGGAGATTCAAGCCATATAATCATCTTTGCCTGATCCATAGGGCAAACTATGCGAAATAATCAAAAAGGGGGTCAAAAAAATGAAGATAAGTGTTAAGTTAATCTCTGGAATTCTTGCAGTTGTTGTTATTGCAGCGATTGTCATATTTTTTATGTCGCAAGCAGAAAAGGCAATTAAAATAGGTGCAGTGCTTTCAATTTCTGGCCCTGCATCATATGTGGGAGAGGAAGTAAAGGGTGGTATGCTTTTGGCTGTTGATGAAATCAATTCCTGGGGTGGAATAAATGGAAAGAAAATAGAATTGATTATTGGAGACAGCAAAACAAGCACACAAAAAGGTGAAGAGGCATTTAGCAAAATAGAAGCAACTCATCACCCTGTTTTGTATGTCTCAACCTTAAGTTCTGTTTCGATGGCTTTAGCTCCTCTGGCAGAGGAAAATGAAGTTGTTCTTGTTGGATTAGTAGTAACAAATCCAAAACTTACAGAGCAAAATGAATGGGTTTTCAGGTATTACGCAACAGCAGAGGCTGAAGTGCCACCAATCCTGTCAATGTTGGAAGAACTGAAGGTCAAGAAGCTTGGCATACTTTACTTAAATGATGATTATGGTACATCTGTCTTTGAATTACTCAAGAAAGAGTTTGAAAGAACTGGGGGAATAGTCAGAGGTAAAACCTTTGAGGCGAAGGACTCTGATTTCAAAAAGCAAATAGCAAAACTTAAAGATATGGAAGCAATCTATTCTGTGGGTTTTGACAGTAATCTTAAGAATGTGTTTAAGCAATTGAAAAAAGAGAATTTTAGCGGGTTTATACTTGGGCCAGCCACTGCTACCTTGCCTTCTGTCAGAAGCATGCCAGAGGCAAATGGGGTATATGTAGCCGCACCCATCATTTACAATCCAAACTATCTCTTTGCCAAAGAGGTAAAGGAAAAATATGAGACCGAATACAACAGGCCTTTCAACCATTATGCAGCAAACGGTTACGACCTCATAAAACTGCTGGCAGGTCTGTTGGAGGATAAAGAAATTTCTCGTGAGAGTGTGAAGAGTCTGCTGGAAGACGGTTTCATATACCCCGGAGTTTTTGGAAATCTTGATGTAAAACGAGGAGAACACGGTATAGCTTTTCTATTGGATACTGCCCAGATTGTAGATGGAGAGGTTAAGTATCTGCGATAAAAAGGAGGAATAAAAAATAAAAGACATGAGAATAAAAATAAGCACAAAATTAATTATTGGCTTTATGCTGGTTGTATTACTAATGGTTGCTCTTACACTGTATTCAGTTAATAGGAGCCAGAAATCGCTGCAGGAATCTGTTGGTGAGAGTTCTACGTCATTGATTGAGGAAATGCTTAAAAGAATTGATAATATCATCTATTTTAGGATTGAGCACCTTCGGGCACGCTCCCATGGTTTGTGGTTACAAAAAACCGTTTCAGAATCAAATCAAGAATTTGAGAAATTAGATAATATACAAGAGTATATTAACAAAAAAGATAAAAAATGGACTTCTGCACCAAAAGAAGAAATAACCCCTTTCATGCAAGAACTGATTAGCAATGAATTGTCAAATAATCTAAGAAAAGAATTTATTGAACTTTATGAAAAAAAATATGGCTACCGGGTTTTTGGAGAAGTTTCTGTGACGAATAAATACGGAGCAAATGTTGCTCAAACTGGAAGGACTTCTGATTACAGGCAGGAGGATGAAGAATGGTGGCAAATTGCAAAAGAAAGAGGTCTTTATGTGGGTGACGTTGAATATGGTGAAAGTGCTGGAATATATAGCATTAGTATTGGGATAAGGGTTGATAATGAAAAAGGAAACTTTATAGGGATAATAAAGGCAGCAATTGATGTTACCGGACTTATAAAGGAGGCAGTGATTGCTACAAAAAAATATGAAACAACAGAAATCGAATTAATCACAAAGGATGGGAGACTAATTTATGCAACAAAACCATACAAATTTTTAGAAGATGTATCTGAGAAAGAGTTTTTCAAGAATATAAAAGGTGAAAGCGGATTCTTTGTTGCCGAAGAGGGCGGAAGAGAAAAATTGTTTTCCTATGCACACTCAAAAGGTTACAGGGACTTTGAAGGACTGCAATGGATGCTTGTGGTGAGACATGATGCAGAAGAGGTATTAAAACCCGCTTTTGTATTAAGAAACAGTATGATAGCCGCTTCTCTTATTTTGATCACAATGAGTATTCTTATTGCCTTTTTTATCTCCCGTTCCATCTCTAAACCTGTTACAAAACTCAGAGATGCTACAATCGAAATTGCCCGGGGGAACCTGGATACCCAGGTTGAGGTCGAGTCAAATGATGAAATCGGTGAACTGGCTACTTCTTTCAAAAAGATGATCGAAGACTTGCGGCGGACAACAGTTTCCAGAGATTATACGCGCGGGCTCTTTGAAGCCAATCTGGATGCTTTGGTGACGCTCTCAGCCGAAGGCAAGATTACTGATGTAAACCGTGCAATGGAGTTAATCACGGGACTATCCAGCAAGGAGCTTATCGGGACGGACTTTTCAAACTACTTCATTGACCCTGATGCGGCTCGTAAGGTTTACCAACAGGTTTTCCGAGATAATTATGTCCGGGATTATCCACTTGAGATCAAGCACCGTGATGGAAGAGTTACTCCTGTCCTTTACAATGCTTCTGTTTATAAAGATGCACAGGGGCGTGTAGCCGGGGTGTTCGCCGCCGCAAGAGACATCACCGAGCGCCGGCGGGCGGAGGAGGCGCTGAAGCAATCTGCAGAACAGCTCGAAGAGGCGAATATCCGCCTTAAGGAAGCTGACCGCCTTAAATCCATATTCCTGGCCAGCATGAGCCATGAACTCAGGACGCCGCTGAACTCAATCATAGGTTTCACTGGCATAATCCTGATGGGCATGGTCGGGGAAATCAGCGAGGAGCAGAGAAAACAGCTCATCATGGTGAAGAACAGCGCCCATCATCTTCTGAGCCTGATCAACGACCTTCTGGACATATCCAAGATAGAGGCCGGAAAGGTGGAACTCTCGCTGGAGGAATTCAGGCTCGATGATGTGGTGGGAGAGGTGGTTGAGACCTTCTCACCTGCGGTAATGGAGAGGGGCCTGGAGCTTCTCACAGAAGTACCCGAAGGCATCACGCCCTTCAGCGATAGGAGACGTGTGAAGCAGGTCTTGATGAATCTTGTGAGCAATGCCGTCAAGTTCACCGACCAGGGGAGCGTAAGGATTACCGCCAGAGTTTTAAGAGATGAGAATCTGGAGATGCGCGTCACTGATACGGGGATAGGGATAAAAAAAGAGGGCGTGAACAGGCTCTTCGAGCCTTTCCAGCAGATTGACATGTCCCTTACGAAGAAGTACGAAGGAACCGGGCTGGGGCTATACCTCTGCAAGAAGCTGCTCGCCCTTCTGGGTGGCGAAATCTCTGCGAAGAGCGAATATGACAGGGGAAGCGAGTTCACCTTTACCATACCACTAAGAGGAGGAACAAAGAAATGAAGAGGGTGCTGGTTGTTGAGGACAACGAGACCAATCTCTATCTGATCCGGTTCATCCTTGAGAAGAACGGGTTCGAGGTCATCGAGGCGAGGGAGGGTGCTGAGGGTGTGGAATTGGCGGTCAAGGAGAAGCCGGATTTGATCATCATGGACCTTCAACTCCCGGACATTGACGGTCTGGAAGCCACGAAAAGGATAAGAGCATCTGAGGCAGATAGTGAGATTTCCATTATCGCTCTAACTTCCTACGCCATGGCAGGTGATAAGGAGAAGGCCCTGGCTGCCGGCTGCACCGGCTACATCGAAAAGCCCATCAACCCTGAAACCTTCATGGCGGAGATAGAGAAATACCTATGAACGGAGGGAGAAAATGAAAATCCTTATCGTGGACGATGAGAAAGAGAACCTCTACCTATTGGAGACTTTGCTGAAAGGCAACGATTACGAGGTGGTATCGGCTACCAATGGAGCGGAAGCCCTGGAAAAACTTCGTGCCGAGCGCTTTGGTATGATAATCGCCGATATCCTCATGCCGGTCATGGATGGGTTTCAGCTTTGCAGGGAGGTGAAGGGGGACGACAAACTGAAGGATAGCCTCTTTATTTTCTACACAGCCACCTATATCGATGAAAAAGATGAGGAGTTCGCCTTAAAGCTGGGAGCGGATAAGTTCATACGAAAACCCGCTGAGCCGGATGAGTTCATAAAGACCATTAAAAGTTTGATTAGGGATGTTGAGAAGGGCAAGGTAGAGCCCAGGAAGCCGATTTCAGAGGAGAAAGAGGTCTTTAAGCTCTACAGCGAGCGTCTGGTGAAAAAGCTGGAGAAAAAGATGCTGGACCTGGAAAGAGAAATCACCGAGCGCAAGCATGTAGAGAAAGAATTACAACATAGTCTAGAGAAAGTGCGAAAAATCTTGGGGGGAATCATCCAGACTATGGCATTGATAGTTGAAATAAGGGATCCTTATACTGCTGGTCATCAACGGCGGGTGATGGATCTTGCCTGTGCCATCGCCAGAGAGATGGGCATTTCTGGGGAGCAGATCGAGGGGCTCCGACTGGCAGCGTCTATTCACGATATCGGCAAGATACATATACCTGCCGAAATTCTCAGCAAGCCCGAGCAGTTGAGCGAGATCGAATTCGATATGATTAAAACTCATCCCCGAGTTGGTTACGATATACTGAAGACCGTGGAATTTCCATGGCCTGTTGCCCAAATAGTGCTGCAACATCACGAGAGACAGGATGGTTCTGGATATCCCCAGGGGCTCTCTGGTGATGATATCCTCCTAGAGACAAGGATCTTGGCTGTAGCTGACGTTGTTGAGGCCATGGCTTCTCACCGACCTTACCGAGCGGCTCGCGGTATAGGTGATGCACTAGAGGAGATCTTACATAATAAGGGTATCCTTTACGATCCTAAGGTTGTAGATGCCTGCTTGAAGCTTTTTTATGAGAAAGAGTTTAAGTTCTAGTAAGAGACGAAGGCAGCAACTTTAACGAACACACATATTAAATAAACCCTGAGTCAAGAGAACCCATTTCCTTCTTGACGAAAGGAACCTCTCCTTTTCCTGCACTTCTTCCTATGCCTTAGTGAACTCATAGGTTATGTGCCCTTCAGGTAGCTTTACCACCTTGGGTACCACCTCCATTCCTACTTTGATCTCCCCTCCAGGGATCTCCTTGTTCAGCCTCCCGAAGATCTTATAGTCTCCGTAGTCAACCAATGCCAGGGCATAGGGGAGATCATCCTCAAAACCGACAGGGGCATACATCAGATTCGTGTGGCTCAAAAGCCTTCCCTTCCCTGAAACTTCAAACCACTCCATATCACTGGAGAGGCAATTATAGCAATCGGCACGGGGAGGAAAGAAGGCCTTGCCACAATTCTTGCACCTTGTCCCCATGACCTTTCCTCCTTCCAGGTAGTCTATAAAGTCATTAGTCTTGGTAAGGGCAGTAAAACTTACCGTACCGAACTTGCTGAACCTGGTATCTTCTTCCTTTTCTTTTTTAGCCATTTTTACCTCCCTAATATAGTCACATTTCCATACAGACCCACACCGCCAATATTGTGAACCAGGCCAATAGCAGGGTCTTTGACCTGCATTGCTCCTGCCTCTCCCCTAAGCTGCAAAACGATTGTCCTGATCTGAGAGCCTCCAGTAGCACCGATGGGATGGCCTTTGGAGAGGAGTCCACCATCAACATTAATCGGGATACTCCCTTCCTTATAAGTCTCCTTTGATCGGATCAGCTCCTTACCTTCGCCTGGTTTGGCAAACCCCAAGTTTTCGTAGGCCATCAGCTCAGCGATGGTGAAGCAATCGTGAACCTCAGCCACATCAATATCCTTAGGGGTCAACCCTGCCATCTTGAAGGCCGCTTTTCCTGCCTCAATCCCTACCCTTAAACCACCAGTAAGATTAGGTCTCCCCGCCATATTGACCGCTTCGGAGGCGGCCCCCACCCCCAAAATCCAGACCGGTTTCTCACACATGGCCTTGGCCTTTTCTTCGCTCGCTACGATAATAGCAGAAGAACCATCTGCATTGGCGCAGCAGTCACCTACCCTCAATGGATCCGCTATCGGACCTGAGATCCGACTTTCTGGATCACTAAAGTCTTCTAATTTTACTGCCTTTCGGTAGACCGCCTTCTCGTTTAACTGGCCATAGGTAGCTGCTTTAACCCTGACATTGGCCAGATCATCAAGGGTTAACCCATATTTTGCCATATAGGCCTGGGCATACATGGCATAATATGCCGGCATCATAGTTCCAAAAGGAGCTTCCCACTGGATATCGGCACCCCTTCCCATCCTCTCCTGGACCTCCATCGAGGAGAGCTCTGACATCTTTTGGAACCCAACAACTGCGATCACATCATAGAGACCAGCTTGAATCATGGAATAGGCCACCATCACTCCCATACTGCTGGAAGAACAGACAGTCTCAACATAACATGTGGGTTTAGGGACAAGCCCAAGGTATTCAGCAATTACCCCTGCAGGTGATCTCTGTTTATCATACTCTGGGGCAGAGGCAATGATGGAGGCATCTATATCCTTAACCGATATCTTTGCATCCTCCATCGCCTCTTTAAAACCATCAAAGGCCAACTCCCGGATAGAACCGGGATATCCTCGGACAAAGGCACTCTGCCCTACTCCTATAATTCCAACCTTCTTTTCCATACGTACACCCCCTCGTAGATTTTTCCTTATAAGAGATCCTTGTCAACAAGCAGCAGTTTGTACCATAAATCACAATGTACCGCTTGTCAAGCTAAAAGTAGGCCATCGTTCTCAGTAAAGTCCCTTTACTCCCGCTTCCCATAGAGGGCGTCGAGCGGGCTCTGCGGCGCGTTTTTCATATCGCGAAGGACATGGGTGTAGGTCATGGTCGTCTCAACATTCTTGTGCCCGAGGAGACTCTGTACCTCCCTGATATTGACACCGCTTTGGAGCAGATGTGTCGCAAAGCTGTGGCGGAATGTATGCACCGTCGCATGCTTTGCGATGCTGGCCTTGTTCACGGCGTTTCTCACTGCCACCTGGATTGCCTTTTCGCTGATATGGTGACGACCGATCTTTCCGCTTCGCGGGTCCACCGGCAGCTTGGATGCCGGCTTTAGCGCATAGGCCAGGAAACGTTCGACCCACTGCAGGTAGGTGCGTTCCGTGCTGTAGGAATAATGCCTCAGCCTGATCAGTCGCCTGATCTCCTGAAGCGTTCCTAGAACATCAGCAGGCATATCGCCGTCCGACGCCCGATTGCCTGTTTTGCCGAGGTAATGGAAATAATAGAGCCGTATGGCATCATCAGCCTGACGAGGTTGCCAGTCATGAATGCGCTTTTCTGACCGCAGGACATCCAGAAATTCGATGACCACCGATTCCTGATATTCCGTGGCAGAAAGGTCACGTTTCCTGGCATAGTCGAGAAACCGGCTCACCCAGTAGGCAAAGAACGTCATGTTCTTTGCCGGCACAAGCTTCCGCTCCAGAAGAAACTTCTGGAACTCCGGCAGGGTCACTTTGGCTTTATTGGACAGATTTCCCATATTATACGAATTTCGCTTTTAGTCCATATTACCGAAAAATACGACGTAGTATACCCTCCCCAACTTGATTTTTAAAGAATTTTCTCTCCCCACCATGCTTAACATATGGTATAGTATACCCATGTTCAGAGCAAACGGTAATTTCGTATATTAATTGTTGGCCTTAAAAATACGATCATCAGAGGGTATATATGGCAATAATAGATAATATTGATAAATATATCAGCAAATCTGTCGCGCATTACTGGCGTACACGACGGCTGCAACGAGAAAGACAGAAAAAAAGGGGTGTCAATGATGCCGGACTAAGAAGTGCTGTAACTGGTGGAGCACAAATGGACGGCTTCATTGATCTGTTTACCAGGTTAATTGTCGAATCTGGTATCAAAGAAGAGTATGTTTTTTACAAACGACACATAGAACTTCCAGGATTTTTTAGGCCAACAAAGGAGTGGGATTTGCTCGTGATTAAGGATGGATGTCTGGTTGTTGCTATTGAGGCAAAATCTCAAGTTGGACCTTCATTTGGCAACAATTTTAACAATAGAACTGAAGAGGCAATGGGGAGTGCGCTGGATTTATGGACTGCTTTTAGAGAGGGGGCCTTCAACGGAGGCAGACAACCATTTCTTGGATATTTTTTCATGCTTGAAGATTGCGAAGCCTCCAATAGGCCTGTTCGCGTAAAAGAACCTCACTTCAAAGTTTTTCCAGAATTTGTTGGTGCCTCTTACTTGAAGAGATATGAGATTTTTTGTCGTAAACTGGTATTAGAACGGCATTATACCGCATCATCGTTTATTGTTTCAGATAGTTCTCGGGGAGAACATGGAACTTACAGAGAGCCTGCTGATGATCTTTCTTTTAAAAATTTTGCAAAAACTCTAAGCTCCCATGTGAGGTCATTTATATGACAAATGAACAAATACCAACCGTACATAAATTGGTCAAAGGTGATGCACGAGATTTGTCTTTCATCGAGGATGAGAGTGTTCACCTTGTACTTACCTCTCCCCCATATTGGAATCTTAAAAAATATAAAGATAACCCAGATCAACTCGGCCATATTGATCAATATGAGGAATTCTTATCTGAATTAAAAAAGGTATGGAAGGAAGTCTATCGTGTGTTGGTACCCGGCGGACGTTTAGTATGTGTAGTTGGTGATGTATGTGTCTCCAGGCGATCTTTCGGTCGCCATCTTGTTTTTCCGTTGCATGCAGATATTTGCGTGATTTGCAGAAAAATAGGATTTGATAATTTGAATCCAATAATATGGCACAAAATAACAAATGCTAATTATGAAGTTGCTAACGGCTCTAAATTTCTTGGAAAGCCATATGAACCAAATGCAATAATAAAAAATGATATCGAATTTATTTTGATGCAACGAAAACCTAGAGGATATCGTAAACCAACTAATAAACAGCGCGAACTAAGTAAAATTAACAAAAAAGACTTTAATAATTGGTTTCAACAAATATGGAATATACCAGGTGCTTCTACCAGAAATCATCCCGCACCATTTCCTCTTGAGCTGGCCCTAAGAATCGTAAAAATGTTCTCATTCGTAGGTGATACCGTGCTTGATCCATTTTGCGGAACAGGAACAACAATGATAGCATCTATAAGGAGTGGTAGGAATAGTATTGGTGTTGAAATTGAACCTGAGTATTGCAGAATGGCTGCTCGTCAACTTAAGGCGGAAGCGAGCACCTTGTTCAACAATGTTCAGTTAAAATTCGAAAAGATTGAGAAACAACCTATGGGGCAACTGCAAGTATGTGAAGATCGTGCTTTGTATGAGGTGCGACCAGCCAGGAAAGTATTAGTATAGGCCAACAAAGCGCTCCACCCAACCGCTATTCCGCTGGCGCTCCATAGCAGCAGGTGAGCTTAGTCGTAAGGTTCAATGAACCTCCCCGCAGCAAGCTGCGGGGTATCTTATTATCCCCTCCCTTGATGGGAGGGGATAAAGGGGAGGGTGAGAAAAAGACACCTAGAATCACCCCCACCTCCCCTCCCCCATCGAGGGGGAGGAAAAGATAAGGTAACCCTGTAGCAAGCTACAGGGAATAACCAAGTTTAACCAAGGAAATTAGAAAATTAGAGCCATCCCTCCACAAAATATCTGCTAATCAAGCCCCAAAAAGGGCCTTTTTATTGCCCGCGCTAAGAGATGCCAATAAAAACCTCGGGAACGCTATTCATGAAAGGTCTTCTTCCACTCTCGTACCCTCTCGCTTCCGTACGCCTCTTCCCAGCCCCGGAGGATCAGGTCTAAAGGGACATCGGAAAAGGTGCCATGGTGTCGCACATATTCCACAAATTTTCGGCCTCTGCTGTCATAGGGGGGAAAGATGGCGTCTTTACGCCCGTTGAACTCTACAATGGGATAGCCTTGTCCTTGACACAGCTCTGTCTCGAATGCGGGGGTCACCTGCACCCTTCGCCCCCCCAAGAACCACTCCACATAGCCATGGAAGACAAAGAGATCGGTCCCCATCATCTCCACCAGCCGCTCTGAGGCCTGGTGGTTGCGGATGTCGGCGAAGACCAGTTGTGCCGGGATCTCCGCCGCCCTGGCCAGGGCGACCAGCAGGACCGCCTTTTGGACACAATATCCCCTGCCCCGACGGAGGGTAGTGGTGGCCTTGTAGTGATCCATGAGGAAGAAGGGGGAATAAGGATTATATCTTATGGTATCCCGGACAAAATAGAAGAGCCGCCGTGCCCGTCCGGGCACATCTGGTGCACCTTCGATTATTTTATGTGCCAGGTCCTGGATCAGCGGGTTATCGCAATCAATGGCCTCGGTGGCCTGGAGAAAGGGATCCATTTTCTCATCCCCTCAATTTCTGCTTCAACAGGACCACGGCCTTAGGGAGGACTTCTCCGGCACTCTCGTGGAAGCGGAGGTGTGCGTACTGATCAAGGGGGGTTTCACCGTGGTTGATGATCACCAGTTTTGCCCCTGCCCTCAGGGCCACCACCGGCATGTCGGCTGCGGGCGTCACCACCAGGCTGGAGCCCACCGCTACAAAGAGGTCGCAATGCTCCGAGTGGTAATATGATTCCCTCAGGTCCTTCTCTGGCAGGGGCTGCCCAAAGTCCACTACGCTGGGAACCAACCTCCCCCCGCAACTGCACCTTGACTCTGCTTTTTCCCTATCTACTATAGCCCCACAGCGCTGGCAACGCAGTTTGGTAATGTTGCCATGCAGTTCTGCCAGCAGTTCTGGACGAATCCCCGATTTGAGATGGAGATTGTCCACGTTCTGGGAGATCAGAAATTTCAGTTTTCCCAGATCCTGCAGCGCTCTGATGGCGTAATGGGCCGGATTGGGGTCCACCTCAGACCAGGGACGTTGCATGGGTGGCGGCGGCAACCCCTTTTCTTGTCTGGTCCAGATCCCATCGGGCCCCCTGAAGTCCGGGAGCCCTGACTCCGTGCTCACCCCTGCCCCGGTGAAGACCACCAAATAGCTCAATTCATAAAGCCACTGGGCCAGGACCTCAATCCTTTGTTCAAGATCTCCATTCATCGCCATGCAAATCGGGTTTCTTACTCTGTCAGCCCCCTTTAAACTCTGAGCTTAAAGAGGGGGTTCGAGCCCTTCTATCCCATAATCTTCGACCACTACCGGAACTCAAAAGCGGGTGAGATGTTTTGAAGCCTGCTATCGAAACTAGATGACCTTGTTAAGGTTTTTATCTGCGCCGGAGCTTTTTCTTTGTGGATTCCAATTTCTTCTGCAAGGGTCCCATCCAGATCTGGATATCTGCCTTGCCGCCCTTTTTCTCCACGGTGATGATGCAGTTGCGCCCCTTTTTTACAAAGTTGAGGATATAGGTCTTGTGCCTGAAACTATTGAGGAGTTCCCATCCATCATTTTTCATGTTCTCTTTAAAGAAGTCTACGACTTCGGGTAATTCCGCCCGCCCGGAGTAATATAACACCCCCATGCGCAGGTTATGGCTCTCGTAAACCAGGGATTCATTACGGTCCAACTCCATATCGGGGGGGATCATCACATCTTTAAATTCAGAATACATGGGGGAAACCTTTCCGGCTTTTCCCCCTTCGGCCTTTGCGCCTTCTGTCTTGGTGGATTTGGTGAGTTCTGCGCAGCCTATAGAAAACATAAAAAGGATGCATATTGCCAGTGACCAGATGAGACCTTTTTTGCCCATAATTATCCCCCCCAAAATTTGTATTTTTTGCCTCTTTACCATTTGTTGTTGAAATCGTCAAGGAATTTATTGTTTCCTTCCTTGCCTTTCGATGGGAAAAAAGTGAGATTTTAAAACTTGGCAGCCCTGAGGAGGAAGGGTATAATCTTTTGGCCCGCCAATCCTGAAAATGGGAGGAGAAGAATGCGCAGATTAGAGAGGGTCTCCTTGGCCCAGATCGATCTGGAGGATACCACCTTTGCCATCACCTTTATGCCAGAGCTGGAGCCCTTACTTACCTCCATCCAGTTAGTCGGCCTCCTGGAACCCCTCCTCGTGCGGGTGAGGGGTGATGGATGGTATCAGCTCGTTTGTGGCTTTAAAAGGGCCGAAGCCTTGCGTCATCTCTCTATCTCCGAGGCGGAGGCCCTCATCTATTCCCATGGCGAATTGGGCGACCTTCAGGCCCTGCTGCTAAGTTTGGGACACAATCTGCTGCGCCCCCTCAACCTCATGGAGAAGGCCCAGGCCTTGGGGAAACTCATCTCTTTCGGGGTTGATGAGAGGGAGATGATAGACCGTTTTCTCCCCCTCCTGGGTCTTCAGCCCAACATCAGGATCTTAAAGCAGGTAACCGGCCTTTTAGGATTGGAAGAAGACTTGAAGAAATATCTGGTAAGGGAAGGTCTTTCCCTCTCCGCCTCGGTCCTCTTCCTCCACCTCAACAGGGAGGGGCAGCGGGCTATCCACCCCCTGCTGCAGGCCTTGAGGCCGGGGGAAAACCGCGTTAAGGAGATCATCACCTTTTTGCGGGAGATCTCTCTGAGGGATGGGGTATCCATCTCCTCCCTATTGGCCAGGGGGGAGATAGAGGAAGTCATTGGCGATCAGCAGACCCCGCGGCCCCAGCGGCTCGAGAGGGCCAGGAGGGTCCTCAAGGAGATGAGGTACCCCCGCCTGACAGAGTTAGAGGGGAGGTTTGCTGAGTATAGGCGGTCCCTCTCCCTCCCCCCCCAGATCTCTTTTCAACCTCCAGCCTTCTTCGAGGGGGATCAGTTCAGGATGGAGCTCAGATTCAGAGATTTCAGAAAGTTCAGGGAGCTGGTTACCAAGCTTCATCAGATCATCGAGAAGGAGGGCACTCATAAAGACCCCCTGAAGGAACTCGGCCAAGGTCGTTGATCTTTAATAACTCTTCTGTTATAGTAAGCTTCGCCTTAAAAAAGAAGGTAAGAGATGGAGAAGGTCCTCGAGCAGATAGAGTCCTGCAACGAATGTGAGCAATGTATGGAGGTCTGCCCCACCTACCAGATCACGGGTGAAGAGCTCTTCTCGCCCATGCACCGGTTGCAGACAGTACGGGAGGTGTTGGAAGGTGGTGATATCTCCGAGCAGATGGTGGAGAGTCTCTACAATTGTCCCAAGTGTATGAAGTGTGAGACGGTCTGCCCTGTGGAGATAGAAATCACCCAGATAGTGAACGCTGGCAGGAGAGGACTGGTGAAGAGGGGGTTAGGACCCCTGGAGCGGGGGAAGAAGATCATCGGGGGGATCTTCAAAAAGGGGAATGCTGTCAACGGCGACCCGAGCAAGCGCCTGGAGTGGCTACCCGAAGAGTTCCCCCGAAAGGAATCGGAAACCCTCCTCTACCTCGGCTGCCTTCCCTCTTACCTGGTGAAAGATGCTGCCACCGCCTCTTATCTCGCCCTAAAACGGTTGGGGGTCGACTTTATGATCCTGGAGGATGAGGGTTGCTGTGGTACCTACATCTATGAGGCGGGAGACGTCGATCTTGCAGGAGAGCTCTTTCAGAAGAACGTCGATAGGTTCAGGGGCCTGGGGATAAAGAGACTTATTATCCCCTGCAACGGCTGTCTGAAGTGCTTCAAGTATTTTTATCCTGATGTCCTTGGGGAATTCCCCTTTCAGGTCTCACATGTAGTGGAGGTGATATACGAAGCCTTAAAGGAGAACCGCTCCCTCCTGCAAAAGGTAAAAAGGACCCTCGTCTACCAAGACCCCTGTCGCCTGGCCAGGGGAGAGGGGATAACTGAGGAGCCCAGGGAACTGCTCGCCTGGTGCGGAGCTGAGGTGAGAGATACCGAGCTCAGCAGGGAGCAGGCCCCCTGCTGCGGTTCAGGCAGTGGGATCAGATCTCTGTACCGTGATCTCTCGACGGAGATGGCCTCCCGGCTTCTGAAGATGGCCCCGGGGGAGGTGGTGGTAAGCCCTTGCCCCTTCTGTACCTTTCAACTAAGTTCTACCTCTAAGGCCAAGGAGATCGGTAAGGAGGTGGTCTATTTTTCGCAAATCGTCCTCGATTCTCTGAAGGACTAATCTGGAGGGTTGCTGCAGATATGAAGAGGATTAAAGTGGGGATCTTGGGGGGCACCGGGATGGTGGGTCAGAGGTTTATCCAGCTCCTGGATGGACACCCCTGGTTCGAGGTAACCGAGGTAGCGGCCTCAGAGCGTAGTGCCGGTCGCCCCTATGGGGAGGTGATGGAGGGGAGGTGGAAGCTGGAGGGTGACATTCCCCCTTCTGTGGCCCAGCTTTTGGTAAAGGAGTGCACTCCAGAGCTGGACTGTCGTCTGGTCTTCTCGGCCCTTGATGCCAACGTGGCCGGCCCTATCGAGGAGGAGTTTGCCCAAGCAGGATATGTAGTGAGTAGCAACTCCCGCAACCACCGGATGGCCCCCGATGTCCCTCTCCTGGTCCCCGAGGTGAACCCCGATCATTTGGAGGTCATCCCGATCCAGAAACGACGCTGGGCAAGGGGGGGCTATATCATCACCAACCCCAACTGCTCTGTCATCGGTTTGGTCATGCCCCTCGCCCCCCTACACAAGAGGTTTGGGGTTACCAAGGCCATAGTGACAACCCTTCAAGCTTTAAGCGGTGCGGGATACCCAGGGGTGGCTTCTTTGGATATCATCGATAATGTAGTCCCCTTCATCGGCGGGGAAGAGGCCAAGGTGGAGACAGAACCCCTCAAGATCTTGGGCTGTCTGGAGGATGGACGTTTTGTCTTTGCCGAGCTCAAGGTCAGCGCCTCTTGCACCAGGGTGAATGTGCGGGACGGCCACATGGAGAGCGTGAGCGTGGAGTTGAAACAAGAGGCCTCGCCCGAGGATTTGATCGAGACCTGGGAGGAGTTCGATCCCCTAGCCGGTTATGGACTACCCTCAGCCCCCTCCCCCCCTATCGTGGTCAGGAGGGAGAATGACCGCCCACAGCCACGCCGGGACAGGGATGAAGGAAGGGGGATGGCCTGTGTGGTGGGAAGGGTGAGGGAGTGTCCTATCTTAGATTACAAGTTTTTTGTTCTAAGCCACAACACTATTCGGGGGGCGGCCGGGGCCGCCGTCCTGAACGCCGAATATCTGTACAAGAAAGGTTACTTATAGATGGCGTCCGGAATCAGGAGGAAAGAACAAAGGGAGGAGCCCTCCTATGCCGAGCAGATCAAGGCCCTGTCAGAGATCAGCAAGGCCATCTCTTCCGACCTTTACCTGGAGGACATCTTGAGGCTGATCGTGGCGGTGACGGCCAATGTGATGGACTCCAAAATCTGCTCCCTCTGGTTGTTGGACGAGCGCAAAAAGACCCTTTCCCTGAAGGCCACCCAGAGCATAAGTGAGGAGTACCTAAAGGAGAGGGTCCTGCGGCTGGGGGAGGGGGTGGTGGGTTGGGTGGCCCAGGAGAAGAAATCTGCCAAGATCTACAACGTGTTGGAAGAACCCCACTACAAAGAAAAGGAGTTGGCCCGCAAAGAGGGTCTTTGCTCTATGTTGAGCGTCCCCATGGTAGTCAGGGGGAAGGGGATCGGGCTGATAAACTGATCTTTTATCACTTGGAAAATATACCGCAAAGTTTCCTCTCCCCTCGGGGAGAGGAAGAAGGTGAGGGGGAACCCATCTGAGACCATATCCACCCTCACCCCGACCCTCTCCCGCTGGCGGGAGAAGGAGGATAATGAATGTTCATGTTTCGTGGGTGGCGCGCCGTCGTGCGTAATTACCTCCAAAAAGTTTTTTCGTTCTGTAATATTCCCGTAATAAATTGGTGATTGTGTAACTAGAAATTTTTGAAAAGGAGGGCGTGATATGGAAAATACCAAGGAGGCAAAGGAATATGTGCTCAACGTGGTGAAGGAGCAACAGGTAAAGTTCATCAAGCTGTGGTTCACCGATATCCTGGGCTTCTTGAAGAGTTTCACCATAACAGCGGAAGAGCTCCCTGATGCCTTGGAGGGAGGGGTGGGATTTGACGGTTCCTCCATCGAAGGATTCGTCAGGATAGAGGAAAGCGATATGATCGCCATGCCCGACCCTTCTACCTTCTGCATCCTGCCCTGGAGGCCCAAGGAGTATGGAGTGGCAAGGATGTTCTGCGACATCTTTAGGCCGGAGGGAGAGCCCTTTGAGGGTGATCCCCGGTACGTATTAAAAAGAAACCTCAAAAAGGCCGCTGAGCAGGGTTTTACCTACTATGTGGGCCCAGAGCTCGAATACTTCTATTTTAGGAACTCTGAGGGGACAGAATTTCTGGACATGGGCGGTTATTTTGACATGACCCCTCTCGATCTTGCCATAGATCTGCGCCGCCATACAGTGCTTCTCCTTGAGGAGATGGGGATATCAGTGGAGTACAGCCATCATGAGGTGGCCTACAGCCAGCATGAAGTAGATATGAAATATACAGACGCCCTCACCATGGCCGACAATGTGATGACCTACAAAGTAGTGGTTAAACAGGTGGCCTTGCAGAACGGGGTGTACGCCACCTTCATGCCCAAACCCGTCTTTGGCATCAACGGAAGTGGGATGCATGTGCATCAATCCCTGTTCAAAGGGAACAAAAACGCCTTCTTCGACGAAAAAGACCCCTATCATCTCTCAAAGACCGCCCGTTGCTTCATCGCTGGTTTGCTCATGCACGCGCCGGAGATAACGGCGGTGACCTCTCAGTGGGTAAACTCTTACAAGAGGCTCATCCCTGGTTATGAGGCCCCTGCCTATATCTCCTGGGGGACCAGGAACCGCTCGGCCCTTGTGCGGGTGCCCGAGTACAAGCCAGGAAAGGAGAAGGCCACCCGGTCGGAGTTTCGCTCCCCTGACCCTGCCTGCAATCCTTATCTTACCTTCAGTGTAATGCTGGCAGCAGGGCTCAAGGGGATTGAGGAAGAACATGAACTGCCGCCCCCAGTGGAAGTGGATGTCTATCACCTCTCAGAGGCAGAGCGGGTAGAGCGGGGAATTGCTACGTTGCCCCGCAGCCTGGGTGAAGCCATAGACCTCATGGAGAAGAGTGAACTGGTGCGGGAGTGTTTGGGCGATCACATCTTTGATAGCTTCATCAGGAACAAGAGGGCTGAATGGGACGACTACAGGGCCCAGGTGGCGGAGTATGAGATAAAGCGTTATCTAGCCATATTGTGATATTTTTGCAGGCAGCGCTATGGAGAACTCCTCTGGATAACAGCAGGATGAGATGATTTCGATAGATGTTTCCCCTACTACAGAATTCGAGGGTTGACAAAATCTGGCTGTTAATATAATATCATAATAAGATATATGTTAAGGAGGCAGCCATGCCGGCAGTGAGCTTTTATCTGCCAAAGGATCTGGAAGAGAAGCTGAGGGCAGAGGCACAACTGAAAGGCAAGCCTGTTTCCAGGATTCTAAGGGAAGCGGTGAAGGTTTACCTGGAAGCAGAGCGTAAAAGGAAGGCCAGGGAGGGTGTGGTAAGACTTCTCTTGGAGACACGGCCCTTGGGCACCTGGGAGACCTGGGAGGAGATCCATCGTGAGCGCTCAGCTGATAGGCATTGATACCGGTTTTTTCTTCTCCCTCCAGGAAGGCAATACCGAGGCCATCGGAGTCATGAATTCTGACGCAACCCTCATATCCTCTACCGTAGTGCTATCAGAGGTCTTGAGGCATATCATCAGAGGAAGGGTAGCCTCTGAGCTTTCGAATCTCCTGAAGGAGGCCATTGTCTGGGTGCCGGTGAAAGAAGGAGAGGCCGAAGAGGCAGCCCGCATCAGCCATGGAACCGGAATGCCCCTTGTGGATTCGCTAATCCTCGCCTCCCTGCTCAGAGGAGGATGCAGCGTTATATACACCACTGATGGGCACCTTGAGTCTTTTGGAAAAAAGGGGCTTAACATAGTGAATCTAAGGAAACAAGCTAAGGAGTAAGAAGGGTGTCTATCACCTTTCAGAGATCCTATATGACCTCCCGGACCGGTATCCCTTCCTTTGCAAGGTAGGCCTTTATCTGACCTACAGTATACCGGTTATAGTGAACCATAGAGGCGATGAGCGCTGCATCTGCACCAGACTTTATAAATACGTCTCTTAGGTGTTCAGATTTACCAGCACCACCGGATGCAATTACAGGTATGGAAACAGCATTGGATATCATGGATGTCAGGGTAAGTTCGTATCCCTGGTTTGTGCCATCCGCATCAATGGAGTTGAGGCAAATTTCACCAGCACCTAAGCTTTGGGCCTTTTTTGCCCATTCTACAGCATCTATGCCCATGGGTGTCCTACCACCATTTATAAATACTTCATATCCAGAGGGGACCTTGGCACTGCTTTTTACCATCTTTGCATCCATCCCCAAAACAATACACTGACTTCCAAAGAACTTAGCACCTTGCGCAATGAGGTCCGGGTTTAGGACAGCAGCAGCATTTATACTTATCTTTTCTGCACCGGCATTTAAGATATTGTACATGTCATCCAGTGACCTGATCCCACCTCCTACAGTAAATGGGATGAATATGTTTCTTGCTACCTTTTCTACTACATCTATAATGATATCCCTCTTATCAGATGATGCAGTAATATCATAGAAGACAAGCTCATCCACACCTTGTTCATAATACTCCTTGGCCATGGCCACAGGGTCGCCTACGTCTATATTTCCTTTAAACTTGATACCTTTAGTGGTCTTGCCTTCCTTGACATCCAGGCAGATGATAATCCTTTTGCTCAGCATAGTTATAATTCACCATCCCACTTGGTAAAATTTTTTAGGATTTGTAGGCCATATCTTCCACTCTTTTCTGGATGGAATTGTGTGGCAACTACATTACCCCGTCCGATTATTGACGCGAATTGAATACCATAATGAGTTGTTGCTACGATGTCCTTATCGCTATCAGGTTCTGGATAGAAAGAATGTACGAAATAGAACTGCGCCTTTGGATTTACACCCTCAAGGATGGGGTGATCATGCACGATAGAGACATCATTCCATCCCATATGTGGGATCTTTAACCCTATATCCGAAAACCTCTTTGCAACGCCGGGGATTATCTTCAGGCATGTAGCGTCATTCTCTTCGCTTTTATCCAGGATGATTTGTGCGCCCAGGCATATTCCAAGAAATGGTATATTTTGGGTTATTACATCATAAATAACCTGATCAAGTCTCTGGGATCTTATTACCTCCATCGCCTTGCCCGCTGCACCTACCCCTGGAAATATTACCCCCTTTGATGAGATAATCTCCTCGGCTCTGTCGGTAATCTTACATGACACACCGAGGTGCCTTAGAGCCCTCTCCACAGATGTCAGGTTTCCAGCCTTGTAGTCAATAATTGAAATCATGTCCCATATTCATGCTGTTAAAACTAAAAAGACCTTTTCTATAAGTTAAAGCATCTGTGATGCCTTTTAAATTTTTCATAGTTTATAAAAAAGGACGCCCTTGTGGACGCCCTTGTCAGTTTTCAGACACACCCTGGTGCCTTATATTAATTTTCTATCAATTAATTAACCGGCTGTCAAGGTTTTTTGCCCCCAAACCCATTTAAGGGCTTCTTCTTCGCCTCATGATGTTCAGCACCAGGAGGACGATGAGGGCAGCGCCTGATTGTTTAGAAGGTCTGACTAAACATCTCCGATGAGATGGTTCCTTGGGCGATCTTTGTGACCGGCCCGGTCATTGAAATAGAAAAATCGTCTGAGACGGTAATGTCAATTTTCCCTCCGGGCATGTGGACAGCTATTTGAGAGCCACACAACCCTAACCGGTAGGCAACGGCTGCTGCTGCGCTGCTACTGCTACCCGAGGCCAAAGTGTACCCTGCCCCGCGTTCCCAAATTTCGATCTGAAGGTTCGCACGATCTAAAACTTTCATAAACTGAACGTTCGTCCGATTTGGAAAACGAGGATCATTTTCGACCAGGGGTCCCCATTTTCGGGCTTCTTCCGCGGAAACCTCATCGCGTAGGATGACGCAATGTGGATTCCCAATAGTAGCAGCACAAAAAAGTAGCTCTTGCCCATCGAGGGTGATTTTTTCGTTTATGACCTCCCGAGATTTTCCCTCGACGGGTATTTTGCTGCTATCAAAACTGACCCTACCCATTTCGACCGTGACAATTTTGCCCCCCTCGTGGACCTGGGATCTAACCTTACCCCCAGCCGTCAGAATCGTGAATTGTTCCTCTTGAACTAGTCCTATGTCCCAGAGATACCGAGAAAAAATGCGCAAGCCATTGCCGCTCTTTTCTGCTTCGCTACCGTCGGGGTTGAAAATGCGCAGGGCAAAGTCACATTCTGAAGTTTCAAATGGACCATGAAGAATACCGTCAGAACCAACGCCATAATTGCGATGGCAAATTAGCCGAATTTGGGACGAGCTTAACGTACTTCCAACACTGGAAGGATCTAACACGACATAGTCATTTCCAAGTGCATGATATTTGAAAAATTCCATGAATCCTCCGTTGCGTCTAACTATTCTTTACACAGAAAAACTTCCGTATAACCCAATAACCATAGAAAATTTCAGTTCATTGTAAAAGGTCACATAACTACTACCAAGGACCTTACTTTACGATTAAAGAAACATAATCAGGAAAAGTCAAGAAAAAGGTTCTCATAAACCTGCGGGGACACTAATGAGTAAAAAGGAAAATTTAAGTAAACATGAAACCGTATGTATCCAGAGACAGAGAAAAAGATTTGTGATAACATACTATCTGTCAGGATAAATGAAATAGTACGTAAAAATACAGACAAAAATATTGGAGGGAGTTGCTGTGGATTTTTTTAGAGATAAAATAGCAAATCGTTTGGGTGGTAAAGATTTTGGAAGCGGGACAGAAGTTTACAAATTTGAACGGATAAAAAGGGCAAAGAAAGAAGCGAAAGAAAAGAACCCTGATATTCCTTTAATAGATATGGGTGTAGGAGAACCAGATAAACCTGCTGATATTGGTATTGTAAAAGTGCTTTCTCAGGAAGCGGGGAAGCCTGAAAATAGATTGTACGCAGATAATGGGATACCAGAATTCCAAGAAGCCGCTGCCAGCTATCTTGAGAAAGTCTATAATGTAAGAGGGTTAAATCCATATGAAAATATCTTGCACAGTATTGGATCTAAGCCTGCTTTGGCTATGCTTGCTCTCTGTTTAATAAATCCAGGCGATATTGCTCTTATGACAACTCCTGGATATCCAGTAGCAGCAACCTATACAAAATATATTGGTGGAGAAGTTTATAACCTTCCTCTGTTTAAAGAGAACGACTTCTATCCCGATTTCTCAGCCATACCAAAAGAGGTCTTAAAAAGGGCCAAGCTTTTTTATATAAATTATCCCAATAATCCTACAGGACAAGTAGCAACTGACGATTTTTATAAAGAAGTAGTTGAGTTTGCTTATAAAAATAATATTGTAGTTCTATCTGATGCAGCTTATGCACCAATTACTTTTGATGGGTATGAACCATTTAGTTTTTTATCAGTTAAGGGGGCTATAGAAGTCGGAGTAGAAGTACATTCTTTATCAAAAGCATTTAATATGACTGGTTGGAGACTTGCCTTTGTAGTAGGTAATGAAAAGATCATTAAGGCGTATGGAACTGTTAAAGATAATACGGATTCTGGTCAGTTTAGGGCTATCCAGAAGGCAGGTATATATGCTTTGAATCATCCTGAAATTACCAAAGGGATCTGTGAAAGATATTCGAGAAGATTTGATCTCTTATGTACAGCTTTAAATGAAGTGGGATTTGCAGCACAAAAGCCCCAAGGTACTTTCTATTGTTATGTTCAATGTCCTAAGGGAACAAAGTCAGGAATCAGATTTGAAAATGCTGGAGAGGTTTCTGAGTATCTAATCAAAAAGGCATTAATATCAACAGTACCATGGGATGAGGCTGGATCATATTTAAGATTTTCAGTTACATTTGAAGCAGATGGATATGATGAAGAAAAGAAGATTGTTGAGGAGTTAAAACGGAGGTTATTAAGACTTGAGCTTACATTTTAAAGAAAGGGGTCGGCATGAGTCAATCCCATTTTTAGTTGAAATTCTGTAGCGGCCCATCTTTTCCATTACGCAGCTACTACCTCCTGCACCTCTATCCCAAACTCCTGCTGGATCGCTTTCCTTAATGCAGGTAAATACCTATACCCCTTGATCCTGTTCAACCGGGGCTCAATATCCAACAGTGCCGTGGCCAACCACCGCTGCTTCTGATCACT